>JAEDCX010000050.1 GCA_016293925.1 Lachnospiraceae bacterium
TGCCTGCATTGCCCGGATTCTCTTTTGTTCAAAAGGCTGGGGTGCCACCCGTGGAACCTCTGCCTGAATCTGCTTTCGCTCCTCCCGGATGCGCTGATTCTCTTCCTGCGCCGTATTCAGGGAAACCCGTGGAATCATCTCCTGTTGTGCAAGGCATTCCCGAATACTCTTCAGAATCTCCTGATACACCGTATCCTGCCCGGAAAATCGGACGTCCATTTTATTCGGATGAACATTCACATCCACCTGTTCCACGTCAATATCAATCTCCAGAACGCAGAAAGGAAATTTGTGTTGCATGAGATACCCTGCATATCCGTCTTCAATTGCCTTGAACAACAGGTTTGATTTCACATATCTGGAATTCACAAATGTAATCTCATAATTACGGTTACTGCGGGTCAATACCGGTTTCCCCAGGAAACCGGTCACACAGAGATGCTCCTGTACGGAATGGATTTCCTTCAACGCATCCGTTGTATCCTTCCCATAGATCCGGTAGATAATCTCTCTCAGATTTCCGTTTCCGGATGTCGCAAACCGTAGTTTGTGATTGACCATAAACTGAATGGCAATTCCGGGATTCGCAAGTGCAAACCGCTCCATTAACTCAGAGATATAATTCCCCTCCGTCACCTCTGACTTCAGGAATTTCCGCCGTACCGGGGTATTATAGAACAGATTACGCACCAGAAAGGTGGTGCCGTCCGGTGCCCCGATATCTTCCGCACTCCGAAACGTTCCGCCTTCGATACAGTATCTGCATCCCACCAGCTGCTCATGAGGTTTGGTAATCACCTCCACCCTGGAAACAGCGGCAATACTGGATAACGCCTCCCCCCGGAACCCAAGACTGGAAATAGAGGCAAGATCATCCGCGCCGGTAATCTTACTGGTCGCATGCCGCAGAAAAGCTTTCTCCAACTGATCCCGGGCGATTCCGGAGCCATTATCCGTCACCCGGATGAATTCAATGCCACCGCTCTCAATATCCACCGTAACAGCGCTGCTTCCGGCATCAATTGCATTCTCCACCAGTTCTTTCACAACACTCAGCGGTCGCTCCACAACTTCTCCGGCAGCAATCCGGTCAATGGTTGCATCGTCCAGAATATGAATCTGTGCAGACATGACTGTCACCTATCCTTTCCCGTTCTCCATCCGTTCTATTCCGAATATCAATCGTCAGAAGGCAGGGGATTATCCCTGCCATCTGTTTTTCAGCTTATTCTGTAACCGATATAATTCATTCAGCGCATCCATCGGCGTCAGATGTGTAATATCGATTTCTGTCAGTTCTTTCAACACGTCCTCATCCTTCACGGTATCGAACAGCGACATCTGCCGAAGATCCACCTCATCCAGTTTTACAGGCTTTGTCTTTTCCCCCGACATCTTAATCTCGATGCTCTGTACCTTCTGAGTGATATCGTTATCGCTCAACTGTTCCACAATCTCTTTGGCCCGGTCAATGACCAGATCCGGCACACCTGCCAGTTTTGCCACCTGAATTCCATAACTCTTATCCGCACCGCCCTTGACAATCTTACGCAGGAAAACGATGTCGTCCCCTTTTTCTTTCACGGCAATACAGTAATTATGCACATTATGCATCTTCCCTTCCAGTTCGGTCAGTTCGTGATAATGAGTGGCAAACAAGGTCTTCGCTCCCAGCAGTTTGCGATTGCTGATATGCTCGATCACGGCCCATGCGATGGACAATCCATCAAAGGTGGAGGTACCGCGTCCGATTTCATCCAGTATCAGCAGACTTTCCGAAGTGGCATTCCGCAGAATGTTGGCCACCTCGTTCATCTCCACCATGAACGTACTCTGACCACTGGCAAGATCGTCGCTGGCTCCGACACGGGTAAAGATCCGGTCCACCAGGCCGATTCTGGCTTCCTTCGCAGGCACAAAGGAACCAATCTGTGCCATCAATACAATGAGTGCAACCTGACGCATATACGTGGACTTACCGGCCATATTCGGTCCCGTGATAACCGCAATGCAGTTTTTCTGCTTATCCAGAATGGTATCGTTGGGAATAAACATGTCGTTGGAAATCATCTGCTCCACCACGGGATGACGGCCATCCTTGATACTGATCACGCCATCCGTTGTCATCTTCGGCCGCACATAATGGTTGCGCTCCGCAACAACGGCCAGAGAACAGATCGCATCCAGATGGGCAATCGCCTTTGCGGTACGCTGCACCCGGTCCAACTGTTCAAAGATAAAATCCCGGATCTCACAGAACTTATCATATTCCAGGGTAAACAACTTATCCTCCGCATTCAGGATCGTGTCCTCCAGTTCCTTCAGCTTCGGCGTGGTAAATCGTTCCGCCCCCACCAGCGTCTGTTTACGGATATAATAATCGGGAACCAGATTCAGGAAAGAATTGGTCACCTCAAAATAGTATCCAAACACTTTGTTATATTTGACCTTCAGATTCTTGATTCCGGTTTTCTCCCGATCCTCTGCCTCCAGTGCTGCCAGCCAGTTCTTTCCCTCCGTCTTGGCGTTCCGCAGCTTATCGATATCCGGATCAAATCCGTCCCGGATGATTCCGCCCTCCCGGACCTGTAACGGCGGATCGTCATTGATGGCGGAACGGATCAGTTCATAGATATCCTCCAGACTGTCAATATCATCCCTCATACAACGCAGCGCCGAAGCCCGGAAATCGCCCAGAACTGTTTTGATATGCGGAAGCATCTCCAGGGAATTCCGAAATGCAATCAGATCCCTCGGATTCGCCGTTTTGTAACTGACCCTCCCCAGCAGACGTTCCAGATCATAGATCGGCTGTAGATACTCCCGGATCTCATCCCTTTCGATCCCGCAACTGTTCAGCTCCTCAATGGCATCCAGACGGTCTTCAATTGCAGCCTTATCAATCAGGGGCTGCTCGATGTAGGAACGGAGCGTTCTGGCCCCCATGGCAGTCTTGGTCTTATCAAGCACCCACAACAGAGACCCCCTCTTCTGTTTCTCCCGCATGGTCTCGCACAGTTCCAGGTTTCTTCTGGTAGAACTGTCAAGCAGCATGTATTTCCCGGACACATACGGAATCACATGGGTAATATGTGCCAGTGCATTTTTCTGGGTCTCATAGAGATACTGCATCAGGGCTCCGGCGGCCAGGGTTCCAAAAGCGAAATCTGCCAGTCCCAGTCCCTGCAGTGCATTCACATGGAAATGTTCCTGTAAGGTTCTGCGGCAGGTATCTTCCTCGAAATACCAGTTCTCCAACGGAAATACGGCCGTATGCGTTCTCCCTTTCAGTTCCTCGAAATCGATACCGCACAGCAGACATGCCTCGTTCAGAACAATCTCACTGGGTGCATATCGGGATATCTCATCCATTAATTTCCTGACATCTTCCACTTCCGTCACATAGAAATCACCGGTTGAGACATCTGTCACAGCAACTCCGACGCGCTGCGCCATATAGAACACACACATCAGATAGTTATTTCGATTCTCCTCCAGCGTCTGTGTATTGATGTTGGTACCCGGAGTGACAATCCGGACCACTTCTCTTTTCACCAGTCCCTTGGCAAGTTTCGGATCCTCCACCTGTTCACAGATGGCCACCTTATAGCCTCTGGATACCAGTTTGCTCAGATATCCCTCCACAGCATGATAAGGAACGCCGCACATCGGTGCCCGTTCCTCAAGGCCGCAGGATTTTCCCGTCAGGGTAAGTTCCAGTTCCTTGCTTGCTTTGATCGCATCGTCAAAGAACATCTCATAAAAATCACCGAGACGATAGAAAAGAATACAATCCTTATATTGTTCTTTGGTCTCCAGATACTTCTGCATCATCGGAGTTACATCTGATTTATCAACCATCCGATCCTACACTTCCTTCTCACAGATCTCCTGCGCTCTGGCGAGTGCCACGTCAATATGCGGGCAGAAATTCTCTTCTCCGATCAATTCGCAGAAGCCCGCCTTCTTCATCACATTCATAGGCTGCTCATTGACATGTGACATCACAATAACAATTCCCTTTTTCTTACACTCACGATACAATTCTTCCAACGTATTCATTGCCGTAATATCGATTGCATTTACGCTTCGCATACGAAGCACAAGACACTTATCCGTTTCCTTCAGGGAGATGGTCATAATCTTATCCGCAACCGCAAAGAACAGAGGACCGCTCAGCTCATATACAACCGTATGCTTCGGAACGACTTTGAGAGACAGCGCATCCGGATCATTCTCATCATCCGCATATTTCCATCCTTCTACTTCCGTCACATCACTCATTCGCTTCATGAACAGAACGGCAGCTAGCAGAATACCGACCTCAATGGCAACCACCAGGTCAAAGATCACCGTCAGTACAAAGGTTACGACAAAAACAATAATATCGCTCTTTGGCGCAGATTTCACGATCTTCACGCATTTTCTCCAGCCGCTCATGTTATAAGCCACCACAAAAAGAATGGCAGCAATGGTCGGCATCGGAATCAGCTTCGCGTAAGGCATTAAAAAGAGCATTACCAGAACCAGAACAATGGAATGAACCATTCCGGCAATCGGGGTACGGCCACCGTTTTTAATGTTGGCAGCGGTACGGGCAATGGCTCCGGTTGCGGGTATTCCTCCCAGACAGACGCTGGCAATATTGCCGGCACCCTGAGCGATCAGTTCCATGTTGGATCTGTGTTTGGAGTTTACCATGCTGTCTGCAACCACGCAGGATAACAGAGACTCAATGGATGCTAAAATAGCGATCGTGAAAGCATCCGGAAGCATATCCCTTACCAGAGTGAATGAGAAAACAGGGAATTTGACTGTCGGAAGTCCTCCTTTCAGATCCTTGAACTGGGTACCGATTGTGTAAACATCCAGATCAAAAATTGCAACCATGGCACTGCCTACCAACACGGCAATCAGAGAGGCCGGAATCAGTTTATTGATGTATGGCCATACAATCAGAATCAGAAGGGAGACACCGCCCACAAGAAGTGCCCATGGATTCGTATCCAATATGTAGTGAAATACATTTTTTACTTTGTCGATGGTCTCTATATTGGGAGTCCCTTCCGCATAGGACAGTCCCAGGAAATCCTTGATCTGCCCCACCAGAATGGTGATTGCAATCCCCGCGGTAAAACCGGTTGTAATCGTATACGGAATGTATTTGATCAGACCTCCCAGACGCAGAAGACCCATCAGAATCATAATCACACCGGCCATAATGGTTGCCACAATCAGGGCGTTCATCCCCTTGGTTGTCGCAATCCCCGCAACGATCGTTGCAAACGCGGCCGTAGGCCCTGCAATCTGAACGCGGCTTCCTCCCAGGAAAGAAACAATAAATCCGGCAACAATGGCGGTATAGATACCCTTATCCGGAGATACCCCGCTGGCAATGGCTAATGCAATGGACAGCGGTAGCGCAATAATCGCAACGATAATTCCGGAGATCACATCCTTCACAAACTGTTGCTTGGTGTATGTTTTCATGACAGAAAACAACTTTGGTTTCAACTTTTCCATAATTCTCTTATGTCCTCCTCAACCTTTTCCCCTAAGTAATAGAATCCCTTACATTCCATTAACCGAACCGGTACAATATGACCAATCAAAGATGCATCCCCCCGGAAGTGAACGGTCGTATTGTTGGAAAGTTTGCCGGTAACATGACCCGCTTCCTGATGGTTTAACTCCTCCACCAGAACCGGTTCCGTATGACCGACCAGTTTACCGGTCTGTCTGCGTGCCGTCTCCTGCACCGCCTCCAGTACACGGTTAAATTGTTCCTTTACGAACTCTTCAGGGAGCTGATCCGGCATCGACGCCGCCGGTGTACCTGTTCTCTGGGAATAGATAAAGGTAAAAGCATTGTCATATTGCGCTTCTCTGACAAGCGCAATGGTATCATCCACGTCTTCCACGGTCTCACCCGGGAAACCTACAATGATATCTGTTGTAATGGAGATATCCGGTATCGCGGTTCTGATCTTACGGACCAGTTCCAGATACTGTTCTCTCGTATAACGCCTGTTCATCCGTTGTAAGATCCGGTTGGAACCCGACTGGACAGGCAGATGAATATGCCGGCAGATCTTCTTTGAGTGCTTCATCACTTCAATCAGTTCATCCGACAGATCCTTGGGATGGGATGTCATGAAACGGATCCGTTCCAGTCCCTCTATCTTCTCAACCTCCTGCAACAGCTGTGCGAAGGTCACCGCATGCTCCAGATTCCTGCCGTACGAATTCACGTTCTGACCCAGGAGCATTACCTCCACCACACCGTCAGCCACCAACGACCGTATCTCACACAGAATCTCTTCCGGTGTACGGCTCCGTTCCCTTCCGCGTACATACGGAACGATGCAGTAGGAACAGAAATTATTGCATCCGAACATAATGTTGATTCCGGATTTGAAAGAAAACTGTCTCTCCACAGGCAATGATTCCACAATTCGGTCCGTGGAATCCCAGATATCGATGATCATCTCATCGGAAGACAGACACGCATACAGCAGTTCCGGAAATTTGTACAGATTATGGGTGCCGAAAATCAAATTGACAAAGGAATAGGATTTTCGCAGTTTCTCAATGACGGTGGCTTCCTGCATCATACAGCCGCATAATGCAATCTTCTTGGCCGGATTCTTCTTTTTCAGATTATGGAGATATCCAAGTCTTCCGTACACACGCTGGTTGGCATTATCCCGTACCGTACAGGTATTGTAAATGACAAAATCAGCCCCTTCATCCTCTGTTAATGTAAAGCCGCATTGCTCCAGAACACCCGACAGTTTTTCCGAATCTCTCGCATTCATCTGACAGCCGAAGGTAATAACCGCCGCTGTCGGTCTGCGGCACAGCCTGACTGAGAGATCGTCCACAAGTTGCTTCACTTTCTCCATATATCCGTACTGGACTTCATTCTCCGCACGATCGGAGGCTTCATTTCTGGTGTATTGATAATCACTCATATCTTCTATCTTCCATTCCGTCTGTTGTTACACTGATCCCGGATGATCCTTACCGTCCGGAGTAATCTCCTCCCGTTCCGTGATCAGAACGTCATACGGCATGTCATATTCCCCGGGTTCTATCCAATCAACAATCTGTATCTGAAACCCGATTGCAATCGTTTTCATAGGGCATATCTTGTGGATGCGTTCCAGATACCGGTCATAGAATCCGCCCCCGTATCCAATCCGGTGTCCCTGCCGGTCAAAGGCAACTCCCGGCAAAATCATGAGGGCCTGCCTGGTACAATCCGGAGCATATACATCCCCGGAAACAGGTTCCCGG
The DNA here is from genome assembly GCA_016293925.1 of Lachnospiraceae bacterium. Taxonomy (GTDB): domain Bacteria; phylum Bacillota; class Clostridia; order Lachnospirales; family Lachnospiraceae; genus RGIG4034. The sequence continues at coordinate 7,300 of JAEDCX010000050.1, forward strand.
ATCCCTTTGTATCCCTCCGCAAGCTCCTGCAGGCCGGTTATCCTCACGAATTCCATCGCTCCCGACCCGGCGTCCGTCACGCTGGGCACATAGACCCGTTTTTCCTCCCGGAGTGCCTGTTCGATCAGATCATCCGTCACTACTTCAGAGCCATAGCTTACAAAACACAGAATATCCTCTGCCGCACGATACGCTTCCTGTCTCCGCACCATTTCCGTAATCTGTTCGCTCATCCGGATCCGTTCCGCGGGAGAAATCTGTTCTCTTCCTACAAGCACGGCTTGTCTAATGCTTCTTTTGTCCATATTTTTCCCCAAGGTTTTCGATGGAGCCATCCTCATTTTGAATATCAATATTGTTCAGCTGACTCTCGAAGTTGCTCATAACCGCAGCCACATACTGCTTGCGAAGCCGGGCCTGTTCCTGCTTCTCTGCGTCTGTCAGACCCTCCTGCTGGGATTTATGATATAATGCGTTGATGCGATCCAGCACACTTTGATCCATACTACTATCCAACCTTTCCGCCTCCGGATTTACCCATGCATCCTCTGGACATATTCATTCAGGTCAAATTCCGGGTTCTTGTGGGATGCGAAAATCGTACCGACCTGCCGTCCGTCCATAATGCGGTGCAGAATCCGTACATCCTCACTGTTTGCAATCACCATATCAGCTCCGGCATTCGTCGCAATCTTAGCTGCCACAAGTTTCGTATTCATCCCGCCGGTTCCCACATTGCTGCCGGTCTCTGCTTTCCCCATCTGCATAATATGGTCATCCAGATCCCGCACCTCTGAGATAAAACGGGCATTCTGATTGGTTCTGGGATTGTCTGTGTAGAGTCCATCAATATCCGATAACAGAATCAACAGGTCCGCATCAATCAGGGTCGCCACAATGGCAGACAGGGAATCATTATCCCCGATGCCGATCTCATAGGTCGCAATGGTATCGTTCTCATTGACAATCGGAATCACACCCATGCTTAACAGTTCCGAAAATGTATTATGCGCATTGAAACGATTCATCTCGTCCACAATCGTATTCTTGGTCATCAGAATCTGTGCAATTACCTGATTGTATTCCGCAAACAGTTTCTGGTATGTCATCATCAGACGCGCCTGTCCGACGGCAGCGCAGGCCTGTTTTGCAGGCACAGACAACTCTCCCGAACGATGCAGTGCTTTTTTGCCGCAGGCAATGGCACCGGAACTGACCAGAACAACGTCCTTGCCCTGGTTCTTGATATTACACAGTTCCCGGACAAGAACATCCAGTTTCACATAATCCAGATCCCCTGTCTCGGCATGCTGCAGGGAGGAAGAACCAATCTTCACCACAATTCTCTTTTTATCCTTCAATTGTTCACGTAAATCGCTCATACCTGTTACCCATCCTCATCGGAATTTGCAAAATATATCCATTCTCTGAAAATTCCCACAATATTTTATCCTATTTCACCGAGATTGTCTACTGATAATCTCGGCCGCAATCTGCTCCGCCACACGGATTCCGTCCATAGCGGCGCTGGTGATCCCCCCTGCATAACCGGCGCCTTCCCCGCAGGGATAGATTCCCCGGATATTGCTCCGGCAATCGTCATCCCGGTTCATTCTGACCGGTGAAGAGGTTCTGCTCTCAATACCAGCAAGAACTGCCTTGGGATGTCCGAAGCCATGAATCATCCGGTCAAAATACGGAATCGCATCCAGCAGTCTGTGCTCCAGTTCCTCCGGCAGGATTCCCTGCAGCGATGTATATTCCGACAAGCCCTTGATACAGGGCGTAAACCCGTCAAACAGTCTGTCGATCTTCTCCTCGCAGGAATATGCATAGTCACTGTGTTTCACATCCCTGTATAAATCTCCAAGGGAAGATAAAGGGATACGGCCGGATGCGGCCAGATAGGCCCTCTCCTCCAGCTGACGCTGGAATGCAATTCCGCCCAGCGGTCCCTCCGGATACTGTTCTTTATGAACCGTCATAACCAGCGCACTGTTGGCATTGGAACTGTCCCGCCTATGATAACTCATCCCATTCACGGCAAGTCTTCCCGGTTCGCTGGATGCGTTGACCACATACCCGCCCGGACACATGCAAAAGGAGTACGTGTTATTGCCATCCTGCTCTTTTCCCACCAGTTTGTAGGGGGCACTTCCTAACTCGTATGGATCCTCAAGACCATACTGGGACAGATTGATCAGCCGTTGCGGATGCATGATGCGAACCCCCACCGCAAAGTCCTTGGCTTCCATATCCATTCCGTGGGACAGCAGCATCGGAAACGTATCTCTGGCACTGTGTCCGATGGCAATCACAAGCTGCTGACACTCCATATGCACCGGTGTGGGTGAAGCTGCATCCGCATCCGTACGCAGGCAATGAATGCCGGACAGTCTGCCATTCTCCACATCCAGATCCGTAAGTTTTGTCCCAAAGGAGAAATCCGCCCCATGCTGCTTCATTTTCTCCCGCATGGTGCGAATCACATCCACCAGACAATCCGTGCCCAAATGGGCCTTATAATCGTACAGAATCGTATCCTCTGCTCCGTTTTCCACGAAAATCTGCAATACGGCACGGTTTTTTCCGTCTTTGTCCTTGACGAGGGTATTCAGTTTCCCGTCCGAAAAGGTTCCTGCTCCCCCTTCTCCAAACTGAATATTGGATTCCGTGTTCAGTTCTCCGGTATTCCAGTAATGCTCCACAGTCCGAATTCGGTCCTCCACCGGCTCTCCCCGCTCCAGAAGAATGGGCCGGAAACCGTTCATTGCAAGAACATATCCGCAGAAAAGACCGGCAGGTCCGGTGCCGACGATAATCGGCCGGTTGATCGACCGGCTCTCCTCCAACGACACCCGGTACGGGAACCGGTACTCCGACTCATCCGCCAATGTTACCGCGGAATCCCGCAGACGGGCTACCACTGCAGCCTCCTCTATACCGTCCAGAGAAACCGATACCGTATAGACATAATACAAATCCGGCTTTTTTCTGGCATCCACACTCCGCCGCAGAATCGTGTATTCCGATATCCGATTCTCCCGGATATGCAGTTTCTGCGCAATAACGGGCTTCAGATCCACGGTCTTCCGGTGTACATCTATTTTTATTTTCAATTGATTGATTCTGATCATCCAGGCAATCCTCTCATGACCGCTGTATAGGCACTGGCAAAGGCCCAGTGCAGATTATATCCGCCGCAGACTCCGGTAACATCCACGATCTCTCCAGCAAAAAACAATCCGGGAATCCGCTTTACTTCCAGGGAATCCGTCAGTTCCTCCAAGCATACCCCGCCGGTGGTCACCTGGGCATTCTCAAAGCCTTTCGTGCCGGTCACGGTTACCGGAAACTGTTTTATCTTTACGGCAAGCGCCTTCAGATCTTCCGCCCTGCAGTCATGCATCGTAAGATCACCCTTCAACCCCTGTTGTTTCATCAACTGCAGCATAATCTTTTTCTGCAGAAGCCCACTGCATGCATCCGCAAGTGTAATCTTTGGATGGAACCGGAACCCTTTGTACTGTTGCAGCAGATATCCCGTCACTTCTTCTAATGTCAGATCCGGGCAAAAATCAATATGCCCCATAACCTCCTGCCGCCCGATATAAGGTGCCAGAAACAGGCTCAACTGAAACACGGCAATTCCGGAGATTCCATAATCGGTAATCTGCAATTCTCCCCGCTCCCGGTATTGTATCCGTCCCTTCTTCGCAGACGGATCCTGCACCCCAAGGGTAATCACCGCATCCGTACGTACGCCGCTCATGGCTTTCCATTCATTGCCTTTTGCAATGCATTGCACCAGCGCCGGCAGCTGTTCTGCCATCCGAACCCCCAGGGACCGGATCACCTGATTCATCGAACCGTCTGAACCGGTTTTGGGTGCAGACCTGCCTCCGCAGGCAACGATACAGGCATCTGCCGCTTCCACGGAATGCTCCGTTCTCACCCGAAAACGACCATTGGGTTCCCTGACGATTTCCCGCACAGATTCCTGCAGACGGATTGTCACATTGGATCGGTTCTCCAGATGGTTCCGGAAAAAGTCCACAACGCCGGAAGCCTGCATGGTCATCGGATAGACCAATTGATCTTTGCACCGCGTCAGCAGACCTCTCTGGCGAAAAATCTCACGAAGCTTCCCGACATCACAAAATTGGAATATCTGATTCAGATATTCCAGTTTCCTGTCAGAGGATGACACATATAATTCCGGTCTGATTGCCAGATTCGTCATATTACAACGTCCATTTCCCGTAACGAGAATCTTCTTCCCGATCCGATCCATATGATCGATCAGGAGCACCTGCATGCCCTGTTCCGCCGCAAGCATGGCCGCCATACAGCCTGCCGCCCCCGCACCGATCACAATCAATCTCTTCTCACTCATAGAGCATCCTATTCCTTATCCTCTTCCTCCACAAGATGCAGTCTTCCAAGCATGGAAAGTGCAATCCTGCCGGTCGGGATATCCATTAACTCTTCTGCCGTTATCCCCCGAAGCAGGGCAATCACCAGCCAATATACCACATAATAAACCGCAGCGCCCGCAACAACACTCAACGCCGGCATATGAAGCGGATTCAGCATCAGTCTGATAAGCCACACTACCGCACCTGCAATAAACGCTCCGACAAAAGGAATAAATACACTGAAGACCCATTCCTGTCTGTAGCGCAGAAAGCGCCGTACAATCAGAACAAATCCGGCAAGCACCACAGCAGCAAACAGAATGGAAGCAACCAGGATCCCCTCTACGCCCATGTGCAGTTTTGTGATGGCAATCTTCATAGCAATCAGCCCAACAATATTCGCCACAACAAGAACCGCATACAGGAATTTCTTCTGATGAATCCCGATTATGGTCCGATACATCGGAATGATAAAGGAACACAGCAGAATCAGGATCGCGCCGAATCCCATCAGATAAATTGCCAGTTCGGATGCCCTGGAACCGAACAGCATACGAACCACCGGTTCCGACATCACAAACAAATAGACGGACACCGCCATGGTAAACAACAAAATATAACGGATACGGCTCTTCAAATAATCTCGAATCGGCTTTCGTTCGTCCTGCTTCGCATATTCCCGAAGAACAGGTCTCATATCCGTGGTAATCTGCAGAATGATAAAGATGGGAATCAACACGATCGCAAGCATCTGTACATAATAGATTCCGATGCATTGCAGATCATACGTCAGTGCTTCTATGCTGCCGTCGGACAAACTCACATACCGGATTCCGATCAGCTGACCGATAACAAACAAAATCATCATTCCGATTCCCGGAAATGAAGAACAGATCAATGTATTATAGGTCTGCCCGAGATTCTCATCCCGGATGGTGTTATCTTTCCGAAGCATGCTTCGGATTCTGCCGTAATTCAGGACAAGCACAACAATCAGGGCTATGAGACAAACTGCCGCACCAACTGCCACCCCGATCACGCTTCCTTTTGTCGCATACAGATATTGCATCATCGGGTTGCGGATCAGATCTCCCACCTTGGCACCATATCCGGCATAATATCCTGCACCGGCAATACAGATTCCTGTCGTAATCAACTCCGTCATCAGACCGATCACTGCCGGGCTCGCAATGATATCAAACCCGTTCAGCATTCCTCTGAAACATCCCGCAAGGCTGTAAAGCATAATGGCAGGTGCCAGAATACGCATGATATCACCTGCGCCGGAACAATGCAACAGACTGGCTGTGACAGTATCGGCGGACAACCAGACAATCAATGTCAGAAGTCCTCCCAACACCATCGTCAGTCCGCAGGACGCATGAAACACCCGGACTGCATTACGGATCTGTCCCCGCGTCACCCTGGCTCTCACCATCTTATAAACGGTTCCCGCAATACAATACCCGGATATCATCATACATATCTGAAATATCATATAGGGTGCCGCCAAAAATCCGTTTCCAATATTTCCCGTCCATTTTGTCAGAAACAGGATTCGAAATACAATCAGCAACAAGGTGGCGATTGCAAAACAATCCAGTGAACGTTTCATTCTCTTTTCCCGTCTGCCGGTACGTACAGTATCCATATCAGTCCCTCGTAATCTTCAGTGTATCCAGTATCTGATTCTGTTTTGCTTCCATAACGGAAGTTTCTTCCTCTGTCATGTGGTCATATCCGCATAAATGCAGCATACTGTGGGTTAAGAGAAAGGCGAACTCCCGCAGGATGCTGTGTCCATATTCCTCCGCCTGCTCCAAAACCTTGTCATAACAGATGACAATATCCCCCAGAACAACCTCTCCTGTCTCCGGATCTACCACATCTGCCGATTCCGTCAAGTCAAACTTCCCCGGACTGTCGAAGGACAGATTCGGAAACGATAACACATCCGTCGGTCTGTCGATCTGCCGGTAATCCCGGTTCATCTCATGGATGGTGTCCAGATCCACAATCATAAGATTTACCTCTGCCTCAAAGTCAGCCTTTTCTGTTCTGAGCACTTCTCCGGCAACCCTTCGGAACACCTCTTCCATCGGGAAATCAAAACTCCGGTCTGTATTATTCTCTGCGTAAAAAGTCATAATATAAAGCCTCCTTGATGAAAAGCTCTCTCATCTCACATATCTGCCGGATGGAGAAATCACATTGATTGAAAGCACCCTCCCGGTACTTCTCCTCGAAAAGCCTCCGGAAAAATTCCGTGTAATCCAGCCGGACTTTGTTGTCCTTCTCAAACAGATCCGTCAGAAGTCCGATCACGCAATCCGACATATACACAGCCGTTGCTTCCCTGGTTACCGGGCGTTTCTCCGATACCAATTCCTCCAGCAGCTGAACCGCTTCTTCCGGAAAATCATATTCCGCAAGAAGTTCCGGAATACCGGCAGATTCCTCCTGCTGACGTTGCAGGCGTTTTTCCGACAGACGCCAGTAATAGCTGGCCGATTTCGTACTGTCCCTGTCAAGCTGAAAAAAAGCAGCCAGGCGTTCTGCCAGATAGGAGGTATGAATCGCCTTGTAATACGTGTCCGGATCCTGCTCTCTTGCTTCGGCCAGAAGCACGAATTCCGTATCATTGACGGTCAGATATCTGTCCCGGAATCTGTGCAGGAAACTTCTGCTGTAAATATGTAACACCACAATCATCAGCACCAGATTCACAAATACATTCACAAGAGGCAGCAGAAAAGATTCGATATTCAGCGCCACATCATTGAACAGAAATATGTCTGCTACAGACAACACCAGAAAAACACAGGCAGATAGAAACGTCGGAATTCCGATCCGATAGGAATCATCCAGATTGCCGAATAACAACTGTACCACCAGGCCGCTTACCAGAAACAGGAACACATAGTTCACATCACAATGCGCCATCATACAGGGCTGAATCACAAGCACCGCATAGGATGCAATCGCCAGTCTCTGATCGGTCAGAAAACTCAATAGCAGAGCAAGAAACAGAAAAGGCCATGCCAAAGGTCTCATAAGCGGGTATGCACTGACCAATAGAGTCAATATGCTAAAGGCCACCAGGAACAGCCGGATGTCCATTTTCTGCCCCATGCAATTCCGATTCTGTTCCCGATGCAACAGGTATTCCACAATCAGAATGGCAAAACTGATGATCCCCGTGACAAACACTTCCATGCAGGTCTCCACGGATTTCCGGGAAAACCAGGTCACCACCACCGGTGCCGCCAGCATGCAGCTGCCCAATAGAATCAGGTAAGGTATATATCCTTTTTTTGATTTACGCATCATCGGTTCTCTTTTCTTACGCTGTTACGATTCCGGTCTGCATGGTTTTTGCCCGGTGCGGTGTTCACAGCGTTTTTCCTGTTTTTGGCCTGCCGTTCCTCGTAAGCCTCGTAGGCATTGACAATTCTCTGTACCAGAGGATGTCTGACCACGTCACGGCTTGTCAGCCTGCAGATTGCAATGTCTTCGATATTGTTCAGAATCCCGGTGGCGACATCCAGTCCGCTCCTCACATCCGGTGCAAGATCCTTCTGGGATTCGTCGCCGGTAATAATCACTTTACTGCCAAAGCCGATACGGGTTAAGAACATCTTCATCTGAGCCGGCGTGGTATTCTGTGCCTCGTCCAGAATAATATACGCATTATCTAACGTCCGTCCTCTCATATAAGCAAGAGGTGCCACCTCGATCAGTCCCTTTTCCATATTCTTCGCGAAGTTCTCCGCGCCCATAATCTGGTAAAGCGCGTCATACAGCGGTCGAAGATAAGGATCTACTTTGCTCTGCAGATCTCCCGGTAGGAATCCCAGTTTCTCTCCTGCCTCAATGGCAGGTCTTGTCAGAATGATTCTGCCAACCTCTTCCCTCTGAAATGCAGTGATTGCCATTGCCATGGCAAGATATGTTTTCCCGGTACCGGCAGGTCCGAGGCCGAACACAATCATATTGTTCCGGATAGCATCCACATATGCCTTCTGCCCCAATGTTTTCGGCTTGACCGGTTTCCCGTTTATCGTATGACAGATACAGTCCCCATCCAGTTCTATCAGGGCATTCCCTTCGCATTCTTTCATCATCGCGATTCCATACTCCACAGATTGCTGCTGAATCTGTGTTCCTTTCCTTGATAATGTAAGCAGATCCTCAACCAGATGACAGGCAAGATCAACATTATGATCGCACTCTCCCGCAATGCGAATGCATCCGTTCCGATCCGTCACGGTAACCTGAAAATCTTTTTCAATTGTACGGACATATTCATCATTCCTCCCGAACAGGTTCTGAAGATGAACTGCCTCAGCTTCCAGTGTCAACTCTCTCATATATGTTCTCGATCAGCTCTATGCTCCCACTTAACATGTACACATTTCCATTCAATTCTATATTAACATCTTTTTCAATAATTTGAACCCCTTTTTCTTCTAAACCTGACAAAAAATCATCCAGTTTTTCATGGAGAATATCGGAAGCTTCCTGCAGGGAATAGGTCTTTTCAACCGGCTCATACTCCCGGGTAATTACGGTTGTGTTCCATACCGGCAGATAGAATTTGCCCAGACATTTCCATTGCTTTGTGACGGTATATGTATCAGTTTTACTTGATTTGGATCTTTTATGCGGCAGTTCAATCAGCAAATCATAGATTTTCCATTGAGCATGCCGGTAGGATACCCCTGTATACTCTTTTACCGTATAGTTAAGCGGCAGTGTGATACAGACCGATTGTTTATGCCGGATATACACATCTGCATCCGCATGGAGAGGTGTGACGTCCCGTACCGACATATCGTCATTGTACTGCACCCACTCACCGCATACCAGAATATCTCCCTTGGTGACCGTCTGTCCTGCTTTCACCCGGGGAATTCCTTTCCGCGTAACAATAGATTCTATCATTCCGTCGAAAGGAGCCACAAGATTGCCCTCTTTCAGTACCTGCCCGCTCAGCGGAAGCCGCTCCGTAATGTGAACGATCAGCGTAGTTCCTTTCACGGAACAGGAGGCCCAATTGATATCCTCGATGGACGTCCGGAGCAGCTCCTCCAGCCCATGCAGATTCATATGACGCAGTCGTATTCCGAAGCTAACTCCATTTTCCTTCAGCACATTGGTAATCTGTTCCTCAGACAGTCTGTTATTTCCCCGGATCTCGATTCTCCACAGACGTCCGAACTGCAGAATGAGAAACAGAAAAAGAACAACAAATCCCACGGAAAAGATCATTTGCTTCTTCCAGCGGGCAAAAAGAAAGGGCAGCCCCGTCTTCTTCCGAATGGCTGTCCTTGTTCCTGTTTTCCGAATGGCGGCATGACATCTGATATAGTCCACTGCCCGCATCTGAAATTCCATCTTATCAGGATCGATTCTCTTTATCTTGTGAAACACGATTCCACGATACGAACAAATGCTCAGGAACCGTTCCAGATGATCTCCCTGTGCCACAATATCCACATACGCCGCTGTTCTGTTTTTCCCCATAGAACGCTGTCCCCGTATTCCGTCATTATTGGAAACTCACTTCCCGAATCTGCCCGGTAATCGTCATACTATCTTTGGAATATTCGCAGATCGTCAAATGATCGCCACAGATTCGAAGGCTGCGATCAGACAGTTTCAGTTGAATCTCATGTTCCGTATAATGGATCAGAGCACGATAATTCTCAATGAATACCTTCCGGTTGCCATACAGTTCTATATCCGGCAATCGATATGCAATCTCCGGCGGAATCTGCATTATCTGAACAAAATGCGCTTTAATATTCGATAACATAATCCGGCTCGGGAAATGGTTTCTATATCCTATGCGCTCACCGGAATATTTATGCCGGATTGCACTGGGAATTGCAATACGCTGCCTTTGTTTACCGGATGACGTCCCGGATCAGAGGTTTTTGTTCCACAGCGGTATCCGAGAAGGTATAGGCCTTCAGGAACCGTTCTCTGGCTGTCTCTAACTTCCCTCTGTCATTAGCATGTATCGTGGCAAGACTGTCCCCTTTTGTTACATAATCGCCCACCTTGCGGTGCAAAACAAGACCGACAGACAGATCAATCCGACTTTCCTTGGTCTCTCTTCCTCCCCCGAGGATCAGAGAACAGATACCGATCTCAGAACACTCAATATGGGCAATATATCCGTCACTGGGCGCCGGAATCTCTTCCATAATCTCTGCTTTGGGCAGTGTTTCCGGCTGATAGACCTGCCGGGGATCGCCGCCCTGGGCAGCAACAAATTCCGCCAGTTTCCGTAATGCCGAACCGTTTGCAATCACTTCCGTAAGTTTTGCCCTCGCTTCTTTCTCATCCCGGGCTTTCCCGCCTACGAGTAACATATAGGTTCCAAGCGTCAGACATAACTCGGTAAAATCCGCCGGTCCCTTTCCGTTCAGTGTATCAATGGCCTCTTTCACTTCCAGGGCATTGCCCACGGCATATCCGAGCGGCTGATCCATATCAGAGATCACCGCAATGGTTTTCCTGCCTGCTCCGTTTCCGATACGCACCATCTCTTCCGCCAGCGCCACGGAAGCCTCCTGCGTCTTCATGAATGCACCGCTTCCGGTTTTCACATCCAACACGATTGCATCTGCTCCCGCCGCCAGCTTCTTGCTCATGATGGAGCTTGCAATCAGAGACATCTGATCTACAGTTGCTGTCACATCCCGGAGCGCATATAGTTTCTTATCTGCCGGTGCAAGATCGGCGGTCTGCCCCATAATCGAAATTCCGATGGAACGGACATTTTCTTCAAACTGTTCCGTAGGAATGGAGGTAGTAAATCCGCTGAAGCTCTCCAGTTTATCGATGGTACCGCCGGTATGTCCCAGTCCCCGTCCGCTCATCTTCGCAATCGGAACCCCAAGGGCAGCCACCATGGGCGTCAGGGCAAGACTTGTTTTGTCTCCCACACCACCGGTGCTGTGCTTATCCACCTTGACCCCCGGAATGCGGCTAAGATCCAACCTATCACCGCTCTCTGCCATAGCCATGGTAAGCGCCAGCGTTTCTGCCTGTGTCATTCCTTGAAAATAGATCGCCATCATCAGCGCAGATACCTGATAATCTGGAATATCCCCCCGGACATACCCTGTGATAAATTCCCGGATTTCCTCTGCGGTTAACTCACCGCCGTTTCTCTTTTTCACGATACAATCATACATTCTCATAGTGTACCCTCCGCATATTCATTTTGTGGATTCTCATTACATTT
>JAEDCX010000108.1 GCA_016293925.1 Lachnospiraceae bacterium
CGAAAGATGATCCAGCATGAAAAAGAAAAATACGGATGGGAGTTTCTGTTCCTCGGTGCTAATATCGATGCAGCGGCTGAAGCTAAGCGTTTCGGTATTGACGAGAGCAGAGCAGCAAATTACCATTGTGACGAGGAAGGAACGGCACTCAACTACGAGGTCATCAGTGAAGCAATCACGAGCGTGCGAGCTTGTGCAACACTCAAGGCTGACTGGAAAGATCGGATTGATGCCGATTACAGGAGAAGGGGTGGAAAGAAATGATTGGAGCAATTCTTGGGGATATGATCGGCAGTCCGTATGAGTTCGACTTGGGTAATAAATCAAAGGAGTTTCCGTTATTTTCCCGGAAGTCTGTTTTTACGGATGATACTGTAATGACGATTGCCGTGGCAAAGGCATTTATGGATGCCAGACCGGACGCTACGGATGAGGAAATCCATCTACTTCTCAAGCGGAGGATGAGAGAGCTGGGAAAAGCATTCCCGTATGCAGGTTATGGCGGCATGTTCAGATGCTGGCTGGAAGACGAGCAGATGGATGCCTACGGCAGCTATGGGAATGGTTCTGCAATGCGTGTTTCATCTGTTGCATGGTTGTTCCACGAGCTTTCGGATGTTCGCCATGCCGCCAAGCTATCCGCTGAAGTGACGCACAATCATCCAGAAGGAATAAAAGGCGCAGAAGCGACTGCCAGTGCGATTTTTCTGGCGCGAACCGGACACAGCAAGCAGGAGATCAAAGACTATGTGGAAGAAGAATTCGGGTATGTCTTGAACCGCACTTGTGATGAAATCCGACCAACTTACCATCATGTGGAGACCTGCATGGAAACTGTCCCGGAGGCGCTCACCGCTTTCCTGGAAGGAGACTCCTTTGAAGATGTGATCCGCAATGCGGTCTCTTTGGGCGGTGACTGTGATACGCTGACTGCAATTGCAGGAAGCGTTGCAGAAGGCTTCTATGGCGTTCCCCAGGATCTACAAGAAGAATGCTATAAACGGTTGCCTGAAAGATTAAGAGCAACACTTCGGGACTTTCAAGAAGCAGTTCGATCCGGCCAGAGTAAAGGAAAAGAATAAGAAAACTCGCAGAGGTGGTGCCATTTGGCACCACCTTCTTTCTTTGCCTCATTCTCCCTATTGCATTTTCAAACAAATGTTGTATAATGCTGTTAGTGGGACACAAAAACCCACTAAGCAGAAAGAGGTGCTTCTATGAGACCAATTGACCAGAATGCAATGGATGCCATTTTGCGGTATGTCAACGACTATTACCGCGAGAACCTTACTTCACCTACCATTCGGCAGATTTCCGAGGCAACTGGTGTATCAAAATCAAAAACGCAGCGTTATGTTGTGGACATGAAAGAGCGCGGGATTTTTGAATACAACAGAGGCATTTCTTCCGCTCCCAAAAGCGCAAAGGTCAAAACCAGCTATATCTCCGCCCCGGTAGTTGGTTCCATCCAATGCGGTTGTCCGGAACAGGAAGAAGAACTGGTCGAAGAATATGTTAGTCTCCCTGTCTCCATTTTTGGCAAAGGCGACTATTACATTCTCAGAGCCAAGGGCGATTCTATGGTGGATGCCGGTATCGAAGAAGATGATCTCATCGTTGTCGAGCGTAACTGCGATGTTTCGGAAGGAGATATTGTTGTTGCCCTGGATGACTGCGGTGAGAACACCCTCAAGCGTTTTGGCGGGTATGATCCTGAAGAAGAATGCTTCCTGCTCCAGTATGAGAATGAAGCAGTTTACCCTGGCAGGGTTATTAAAGTGCCGTCTTTCGAAGTGCAGGGCGTTGCCTGCCATGTTATCAAATCATTAAAACGGAGATGACCATCCTATGACAACCGGAGATGTAATCTGCCCCGTTTGCAGTGCAGTCAATCGCAGCCTCAACCTGGAAGAAACAGACGGCTGGATGGAATGCATTTCATGCGGTGCAGTTGTTCAAGTAATTCATCTGGAAGAAAACTGTCATTCTGTTTATGCCCCGGATCAATGTAATGTTCTTCTTCCGCTGTCAAGAAAGTGACGGATTCAGAAGAAATACCCCAGGGTAAGCGTTCCATAAGAAAGGAACTTTGACACATAAATAGGATACCGCCATATTTGGCAGAGCATTATTGGAGGTTGCAATGGATAAGGTGTTTGTAAAAGTCGATTACCAGATTCTCGCCGGTGGTGCGATCAGACCGACTCGAATTCATTGGCATGATGGCCGTATCTGGAATATCGACAAAACACTGCACGCCTGCACCTCTGAGTGTGACTTTAAAGGAATTCGCTACACGGTATTGATCGGTAGTGCGGAAAAATATCTATATCGAATTGATGACCAGTGGTATGTGGAGTCAATTCACCCGGAGGTGGACACAGGTTGAGAAGCTACATTTCATACGATGAGTTGGAAGAACTCGGTGAAACCATCGTAAGAGCGTATATCAACAAAACCCGGCGCTATAATGCCCTGTGCGTTGATATTGAAGGCTTGGTTACGGATTATCTGGGCTTGACCGTAGTTTACGAGACCATCGTCGAAGATGATCTGAACAAGATCGCATTCCTTTCCAATGGTAAAAGACCCCTGCGTGTTGTCCGTGACGGCAAACGAGTGGAGGTCGTATTCCCCAAAAACACAGCGGTGCTCGACAAGGTACTGCTCAACGAAAGAGAGAGCAGCCGCCGTAGATTTACGCTTGGTCACGAAGGCGCACACAGCATCATTGCCAAGCAGAACCCAATGCAGGATGTGGGATGCTTTCATAACACATTCGATCCCGAGAGACAATACACCCTGGAAGAACGGAGAGAACTGCTTTCCTTCTCAGAAGCGCAAGCAGACAGACTCTCCTCTGTATTCTTAATGCCCCGATTCATACTGGAAAAGGTTATGAAAAAATACAAGTGCGAAAACGGAATTCCCGTATACGGCTGGAATGTCTTTGCCCCGGAAGACAAGATCAAACTCCGTAAAATGGCGGACTGTATGGGAGTTTCTCACCAGGCACTCGTCATCCGGCTCAAAACACTGAAGCTGTTGATACCCCATGACCTGACCGAGTATTTGGAGAAAGGATTGCAGCTTGGAGGTGCGCAATGATCCAGAGCCAGGAAATCCTGTACGACAGCAGGTATGGGAGCCTCACACCGGAAGTTGCAGAGAAAATACGCAAATCCCGTGAAGAAGTAAAAAAGCTGAAAGGCCGAGCGTTAAAGTGTCCCGTCTGCGGTTTCCGTATTGAGGAAATCTACGGTATTACCATGGGCATTGTCCATGTGAAATGCCGCAAGTGCAAGCTGGAAGAACCGCTGAATCTTGCTTATTTCAGGAGAATATACAGAAACCAAGAGCAA
Source organism: Lachnospiraceae bacterium (assembly GCA_016293925.1). Classification (GTDB taxonomy): domain Bacteria; phylum Bacillota; class Clostridia; order Lachnospirales; family Lachnospiraceae; genus RGIG4034. The sequence continues at coordinate 3,363 of JAEDCX010000108.1, forward strand.
ATCAACCCGTTTCATATCGGGAGTATTC
>JAEDCX010000051.1 GCA_016293925.1 Lachnospiraceae bacterium
GGCGTGTAGAGTAATGAATAATGTAAGTATATCGGACAACAGCAAACTATAGTTTAAAATGTATCAAAAATTGTTATTTTTGTTTATATACGCTACTACTTTACCGTATGATAAGTTGTTCATGAAATTCCCGTGCGATCGGATATAATGAATATTTACAAATATGAATGAAATTTACCAACTCTGCATTTTCTCAATGCTGAGTTGTTTTTTGTTCAATAGTGCATTGATTGCAAATAATGAATAGCTTGATATACTGAATTCATAAAATAAATCTGCAGTTTATTTTCAGAAAAAGTATTACAAAAAACAAGGAGAATAAATGCTATGAATAATCATTTAGGATTAAATATCAAGAACTATAGAAAAAACAAGGGATTTACTCAGGAAGAGCTGGCCGGAATGATAGGAGTTACACCTCAGGCCGTAAGCAGATGGGAATCAGAAGCAGGACTTCCGGATATATCGATGATTGTACCGATTGCGCAGGCATTAAATATTACCACAGATACTTTGCTTGGATACAATGCGGTAAATCGGGACGATTATCTTGCATCTAGGCTTAGGGAGCAGATAAATGGAATGTGGGATATCTCCGATACAAGAGGAAGTGCCTTGAAATGTACTGAGTTTCTTGCAGAGGAAGCCAACAAGAATCCTATGAATTTTGAAGTATGCCTCATGTATGTTGAGGAGGTTGCTGGCTTAAGCTATTACATCGATATGGAAGGTCTGCTTTCAAATGAACCCCAAAGAGCTGAAGCTATATTGGAGGACGGAATCAAAAAGGGTGTGAATGTTATCCGTTATGCAAGTGATAATAAGATGATAAACAAGGCACACTATGCTCTTGCCTGGATATATATACACAAGAAGGATTTTTTAAATGCAAGAGAGCACATTAATGTATTGCCCAGTTTTGAGAACACCAGAATGAAGGAACTGCTTATTCCTGAGCTTGCGTTCTTTGAACATGGTTTTGAAGAGATGAAGGAGAGCTTTGCTACCACAAACAAAATGCTTTGTAATATTCTGATGAGTCAGTTGCATTGTATTGCGGAAAATTATGCATACTGGGGTGATAAGGATGAAGCAATCAGAAACTTAAAATGGTGTGAAGGTGTTGCCAGGGCATTTGCAGAAATTCCGGAATATACAGGAGACCTGAAGGGATTTTGGAAGAAGCTGAATCACAATATGATGGTTGCATACGATCGAGCAGGAGATCATAATAAGGCGAATGAACTCTGTGAAAACTATCTGAAAATGGTTAAGGACAATAACGACTATTCTGAAGAAGAGTATGAGACTATTGCAAAAGAATTCAGAGAGAGAATATATCAGCTCTAAATATGGAAATGGAATTGCTTCATTATGCCATATAAAAATGTTTTTAATGCAAATGACAGGAGAGTGTGCTACACTCTCCTGTTAGGAGGAAGATCTGCAGATGAAAGTAATCCTGACAAGTTCATTAGGTGGTTCCATGAAAATCAACGGGACAAGAATTCCATCCGCTTTGCTCCCGGATAACGGTCTTGTGGATAAGCTTTTGGAAGTATGGGTTGAGAATGCCAAGGTACTGATGATATGTGCCTCACCTGATGATTATGAGAAAAACGACGCCGTATGTGAATGCCTGAGGGAAGCTTTCCCTATGAGCGGCCTGTCCGTTTCATATATTGATAAATGTGATAGCAGAAATGAGCATCTGGCAGAAACGATTCCGGATATGGATGTTGTTCTTTTGACCGGAGGACATGTTCCTACCCAGAACGCATTCCTGAAAAAGATCAGATGCAGGGAACAATTGCAGAGATTTAATGGATTGCTCATCGGATGGAGTGCCGGTTCCATGAACTGTGCGGCCACTGTTTATGCGTCACCGGAATTGGAGGGAGAAGCCGCAGATCCGAGATATGAGAGATGGATATCCGGGCTCGGATTAACCGAAACGAACATCTTTCCCCATTATCAGTTTCTGAAAGATGAGTATCTTGACGGGCTGAGGGTAATGGAGGATATCGTATACCCCGACAGTTATTTCCATGAGATCCTGGCAATCCATGACGGAACCTACATCACCATTGAAAACGGAGTGGAAACCTTATACGGAGAAGCCTATCGGATCAAAGACGGGATCATCCAACAGATTTGTCGCAATGGCGAGTCCATCTGTCTTTGCTGACTTGACGGTAACCTGAACCTGACATTGAACCTCTTTATCCGATCAATCCGATCCCTTCGCCATTTCACGCCTTGAGAATCCCCCACCGCTGTGCTATAATCCTGTCAGTGAGTACCGTGTGGCAGGTCCGATCCAAACTGTCCCTGTCCGGCCGGCAAATATTCAGGAGGATTGCTTATGTCAGTTGATACTGTTCGAACCTATCTGTCCCAGTACGATTTTGCAGACAGAATTCTGGAATTTGATGTTTCCAGTGCCACTGTGGAGCTTGCCGCAGAAGCGGTTGGATGTGAACCGGGCATGATTGCCAAATCCCTTACCTTTCTCGTAGATGACAAGGCTGTCATGATTGTTGCGGCCGGTGATATGAAGATTGATAATGCCAAATACAAGGCTTTTTTCCATACCAAGGCCAAGATGCTCACCCCGGATCAGGTGGTTGACATGATCGGCCATGCAGTGGGGGGTGTATGTCCCTTTGCCGTGAAGGAAGGTGTATCCGTTTACCTGGATGAGTCGTTGAAGCGCTTTGAGACCGTTTATCCTGCTGCCGGCAGCAGCAACAGCGCAGTACGTCTGTCCATCGCCGACCTGGAGCAATGCTCCGGATATCTTCAGTGGATTGACGTCTGCAAATTGACGGATCCTCAAATATGATTTATGATAATATGCAGACACGTGATCCGCTGCAGATGCAGCATATATTATTTACATATGGAGGTAGTTTCTCATGGATTTCAACACCAACGATTGTACATCAACTTATGATCCGGCAGATATTCAGGCAAACAAAGGGATTACGATTCTCTCATATATCTCTTGGTTAGTGCTGGTGCCGCTTCTCGCAAGAAAAGATTCCAGATTTGCCCGTTTCCACAGCAACCAGGGCTTTGTACTGGCCATCATCGGAACGGCAATCAGTATCACCGGCACCGTGATTACCACTCCCCTGAACTTAGCTCATCTGTGGGTTGTTTCCACTGTAATCAGCGTTCTCTTCTGGTTACTGGAGATCCCGGTACTGGTATTCTGTATCATCGGAATTGTCAACGTTGCCCAGGGACGTGCCGTAGAACTTCCCATCATCGGCAAAATCAAGATCTTCAAGTAAGCGCCGAAACAGGTTTCCGTCAATACGAATCATGTAAAAAAGCAACATTCTGCCTGATCATACAGTGCAGAGATGTTGCTTTTCTTATTTGGTAAAAATGTTATAGAGATTCACACCGATCATGATGACCATCAGAAACCGCAGCAACCCGTCTACCATACGGTCATCCATTCTGCGATTCGCCATCCGCCCAACCACACTTCCCCCAATGCCGCTTGCTGCCATCAGCAGGAGCGTCGATGTGCGAAACTCCGGTACGGATCCGCGAATCACAGCCCACACGACCGAAAACACCTGACAAAACAGAATGATATACAGAGAATTCTGGCTGGCGGTTTTCGCCCGCATCGAGAAAAGAAGATACAACACCGTCACATTCAGCGGTCCGCCGCCGATCCCCAGAAAAGAGGAGATCATGCCCAGCAGAAGCCCTACAATGGCAATCATCGGAATGTTGGTAAGCCGGAAACTGCCCAGTCTGTGCTTGACGAAGGAATACAGGAAACACACCCCTGTCAGGATCAGCATGCCGATGGCCTGTATGGTGCCAAGCCCTGCCTGATCCACTCCCCTGTTTTGAATTCCTATCAGCAGTTCTCTTCCCGCAATCCCCCCCACAGCCGCTCCGAGCGCCAGAACGGTGGCGGATTTGCTTTCAATAACTGACGTGTGTGTCATTTTAATATGAAGGATGGAATATCCGGACATTGCGAGAACCGTACAGCCGGATAAGAAACCGGCGGTTTCCACGCTCATGATACCGAGTAAATCCAACACCGGCTTTATAATAATGCCACCGCCCATACCACAGATGGATCCTGTCAATGTGGCCATAAAGCATACCGCCACGATAATCATTGTTTCCTAATCCTCTCATCCAGTTCCTGCAGATAGACCCAGCGATCCATTTTCTCTTCCAGTTCCTGTTCCAGCCTGTCCTTCTCGGCAGACAGTTCCTGCAATTTTCCATACTGGCTCGCCGCCGCCAGCATCCGGGCTTCCACATCGGAAACTGCCTGTTCCAGGGCGTCGATATCGTCCTCAATGGTCTCGTATTCTTTCTGCTCCTGATATGTGAACCGCAGCTTCTTCTCACGGGATTTCCAGGTCTGTCCGGAGACTGCTCCGGCCGGGGTTTGTCCCGGTGCGTTTCCCTTCCCCCCGACCTGCGTTAATTGTGAGGCCTGCTGCGTCAGCGAAGCTTCCCGCTCCAGTTCTCTCTCCCGGAAATCCGTGTAGTTGCCCTCCTGCTTCTCCACGATTCCGTTTTCCCGGAAAATCAGCAGTCCGGTTGCAACCTTATCCAGAAAATAGCGGTCATGGGATACCGCAATCACAATTCCCTCAAACCGGCACAGATAATCCTCCAGAATCGTTAACGTCTTGATATCAAGATCATTGGTGGGCTCATCGAGAATCAGCACGTTAGGCGCACTCATCAGTACCTTCAGCAGATAGAGTCTTCGCTGCTCTCCGCCGGACAGTTTACCAATCACAGAATACTGCATATCCCCCGTAAATAGGAAATTCTCGCACATCTGGGACGCTGTAATCACGCCGTCTCTGGTATGAATATATTCCGCTGTATCCCGAACATAATCGATGACCCGCTTCGTCATATCCAGCTGCTCGTTTTCCTGGGAGAAAACTCCGTATCTGACCGTGGATCCGTATTCCACGCTGCCACTGTCAGGTTCCAATGCACCCGTCAGAATCTTGATCAGCGTGGATTTACCGCAGCCGTTGGGACCGATAATACCGATTCTGGAATTCTGCAGGAAAATATAATCCAGATCCCGGAACAGAACCCTGCCGTCATAAGCCTTGGAAACACCGTGAAGCTCCACCGTCTTCTTACCCATTCTGGAATAAGCACTGCTCATAACCACTTCACCGTCAATCTCCGGGAGATCTCTGTCCCGCAGGGCCAGAAAGCGTTGAATATGTGCTTTCTGCTTCGTACTTCTGGCTCTTGCTCCACGCAGCATCCAGGCAAGTTCCTGCCGGTACAGATTCTTATTTTTCTGCTCTGCCGCAAGCATCTGACTGTCCCGCTCCGCCCGCATCTCCACGTATTGGGAATAGTTTGCCTGATAGGTATACAATTTCCCCTTATCCAGCTCCCAGATTCTGTTTGTCACCTCATCCAGGAAATAACGATCATGGGTAATCATTATGTAGGTGCCGCTATATTTCTTCAACATCTCCTCCAGCCATTCGGTCATTGCGCTGTCCAAATGGTTGGTCGGCTCATCCAGAATCATGAGATCTGAGGGCACCAGAAACATCCGGACCAGTGCCGCCCGCTTTCTCTGACCGCCGGAGAGAACCGACGGATTCCCGTTCGGATCATCCAGACCCAGTTTCCGCAGCATGGATACTGCCTCACCGGACAGGTTTCGGTATTCATCCTTCGCCTGTAATCCATGGATCACATTCTCCAGCAAGGTTTTCCGGTCATCGAATTCCGGCTTCTGCGGGAGATATGCAATCCGCAGACCGTTATTCATAATGACACTTCCGTCATCTACTGTCTCTTCTCCTGCAAGAATGCGCAACAAAGTAGACTTACCGGTACCGTTGATACCGATAAGTCCTATTCTGTCATGTTCGTGTATGCTGAAACTAATCTCACGGAAAAGAGTACGGACTCCGTAAGATTTTGTAATCTTTTCCGCCACCAGAAGATTGTCCATCCCGATTTACCTGCCTGCTATTCCTGTTTTCTGCCGTCTGCTGCACCGGCACTTCTGTCCGACATCCCAAACCATGCCTGCGCCACGCTATTTCCGTGCCCTGTAGAACCAGGAATCATCGTTATCCAGCTGTTCCAGCACATACCCTTCCCTTCCAAACAGACGCTTGATGTAATCCATCATCCGCTGATGGGTCTTCGGAACACAGAATCCGCAGATTCCTTCGTTCTGACGGATATATCTGGTAATCAGATCCGTTGCAATCTTCTGTCCGCGGTACTCTGGGGATACATACAGCTCTTCTATGTAATAATCGCATCCGTCGCTTTTCTCTTCCTGGTTCGGACCTGACAGGACTGTCAGTCCAACGGCCCGATCATCCCGCATGAGAAGATAAGGTTTCTTACACGGATCCGCAAAATATTTGTCCCGCTCCTGCGGAAGGTAATCTCCGTTCCCGGCACGGTCTGTAAGCAGCTCCGGAAGGTACGTGCCGAGTTCCTGCACATATGCATTGTATAGCTCCGTAAACACCTTCGGTGCATGAGTCGCATCCACTACATGATAACCTGCCTTGTCTTCATAGGCGTTGTCATACCCCCACTGTGTCGGCAAATGCAGCACCGGATAGTGGGAATATTGCCGGGTCAGTGTCCGGAGCTCTTCCGGGTCATAGGTATCATATACCGGATACTCACGGAAGCGGCCGCCCAGCTTCATTAATGCACCCTCCTGCAACTCCAGCCCCATAAAAGCATCACTGTTGCCGCCGTTCCAGTCGGTGATACCATAGTTATCTGCGGTTTTGAATCCGAATTTCGGATAATATCCCGGTTCTCCGAATATACAAATCGCCGTATATCCCTGCTCTCGGGCAAGCTTCAGTGTCTCCTGCAACAAAGCCCTGCCAACGCCCATATTCTGGGCTGCGGGATCAATTGCAAGGGGTCCGAACGATAACACGTCATGTACTCCTGTCTGATTCTGAATCTGTGCATGGGAATACATGATTGTCCCGACAATTGTACCGTCAATCTCTGCAACACGGCTGAGGGCAGGAATATAACAGTCTGCATTACGCAGATTATGCACCAGCAAATGCTCATTACACTCCGGTCCATGCAGATTCCAGAATGCCCGCAACGTCATTTCTTCCGTTTTCTCGTAATCTTCCGGTCTTTCCTCCCGGATTATCAATTTTCCTCTTTCCACACCCATTCTCCTTCACCATGCCTATTGTTTTTCGTAATATTTCAGCCCGGAACTTGGTTTGAAATACGTTCTGATATATCCATCCGTGGACAGGAAAACAATCTCATTGGTATCCTCCAGGTAGTAAATCAAATCACCGTCCTCTGCCTCTGTCTTCGTCAGTGCGTCCGGCGAAGCAATCACACGGTTGGCTCCCTCCAGATATTCTTCGGCTGTTGTATAGGTGAATTCCTCGCCATGTTTCTCGAAATGATCCTTCAGATCACCCTCTGTACGGAACTGGTAGACGATCTCGATGGTCTCATTCGATTCTTCCCTGCGGGGAAGATCCGCCAGCGTTTTGTTATTTCTGACCGAACAGCGGGCGGCAAATGCTGCGATTAACACAATCACCGCAATTCCGATAATCGTAAGCAGATTCCGTGGTCTGCCACCATTTCCACTCGTTTTGATTGTAGCCATACTCTCTCCTAACCGACCAATGTATACTGCATCATCTCATAATCGATCCTGCTGCCTTCCTGAATCTCCGGGGGAAGCAACGCTCTTGCAACACACTTATCCTCCGGATCCGGATCGGTACACTTCCGAAGATATGCATAGTCTCCGTCGATTCCGGCAACATAATATTCTATCTTTTCAAACATTCCAAAATCCTCTTTTCACGGTTTGGATTCTCGATCCATCCTATCTATATTATAATGGAAAATCTGCAAATTCCTAGTACTTAAATTCAGGAAATGCTTCCTTTTGCAGCCCTGTATGTTCACAGAAACGCAAATTGATTGTATACTTTAGAAAGAAAAATATCACAATAACCACAAGAGAGGAGTTTGCAATGGTCTATACTGTGACATTCAACCCATCCATTGATTATATTGTTACGGTTGATGATTTCCGCACGGGAATGACCAACCGGACTACCGGTGAACGAATGCTGTGCGGCGGTAAGGGGATCAATGTATCCATGGTACTGAAAAACATGGGAATTGAAAATACTGCCCTTGGCTTTATCGCAGGATTTACCGGCGATGAGATTGACCGCCTGGCACGGAATCTCGGCGTGCATACAGACTTTATCCGGGCACAGGAAGGCATCTCCAGAATCAATGTGAAACTGACTTCCATTGACGGAACGGAGATCAACGGAATGGGACCGGTTATCAGTGATGATCTCCTTCGTCAATTGATGGACAGGCTGGATACCTTGTCAGAGGGAGATGTTCTGGTGCTGGCCGGCAGTATTCCGGGTTCCATGCCGGCAGACATCTACAGCCGTATCATGAAACGTCTGCAGGGACGGAATATCCTGATCGTGGTCGATGCCGCGGGAACACTCCTAACCAATGTATTACCATATCATCCTTTTCTCATTAAGCCGAACCGGCAGGAGCTGGAGGAGATCTATCATGTAACAATAACCGGGCGTAGGGATGTGGTGGAGTATGCCCGCCGCCTCCAGCAGGCAGGCGCTGCCAATGTGCTTGTTTCCATGGGCAGTCAGGGTGGAGTACTCGTATCCGCAGACGGACAGGTGTTTGAAGCAGAGGCTCCGAAGGGAACTCTGCGCAACTCTGTCGGTGCCGGGGATTCCATGGTGGCCGGTTTTCTGACCGGATGGCTTGGCAGTCACTCCTATGAAGAGGCTTTCCGCTGGGGTATTGCATGTGGAAGTGCCAGTGCTTTCTCAGATAACCTGACCACTGCCGTGGAAGCAGAAGCAGTCTACCGGCAGGTAATCCCGCGAAGAATATCCGGTGCGTCCACCATTTGAAACGTATCAGCGAAGCATGTCGCATCACAGAAAGGAATCTATGAAAATAACCGATCTTCTGGACAGACGCAGTATTGCTCTCAATGCTGCACCGAAGACGAAGGAAGAGGCATTGAATCAGGCCGTTGATCTGTTGGCAAAAAGCGGTAAACTGAACAATGTTACGGAATACAGACAGCAGGTATATGCAAGAGAAGAAGAGAGTACAACAGGAGTCGGGGAAGGAATTGCCATTCCCCACGGAAAATGTTCGGCAGTTACCCGGCCCGGCCTTGCGGCCATGGTCATACCGGAAGGGGTTGATTACCACTCCCTGGACGGACGTCCGGTCACGCTTCTGTTCCTGATTGCGGCGCCGAATACGGCAGACAATGTGCATCTGGATGTCCTCAGCAAATTATCGGTTCTGCTGATGGATGAATCATTTGCGCACGATCTGCGGCATGCAACCAATGTCAGCCAGTTTCTGGAGATTATCGACCGGGCGGACTCTGCATCCCGTGGCATTGACGAACGCCCGGAGGACGATCCCGCAGACCATTCGGATATACGGAATCGCGAAAATATCGATACCGCCCCGGATAACACCATCCGTCTTCTGGCGGTAACCTCCTGCCCTACCGGCATTGCGCATACTTATATGGCGGCGGAAGGGCTGGAACGTGCAGCCGGAACCTTCGGTTGTTCCATCAAAATAGAAACCCGGGGTTCCGGAGGCGCCAGAAATGTGCTTACGGATACAGATATCGCCGGAGCGTCCTGCATCATTGTCGCAGCGGATGCACAGGTTCCCATGGAACGTTTCCAAGGTCGGAAAGTGATCGAATGCCGGGTTTCCGAGGGTATTAACCGGGCTGATGAATTGATCAGACGGGCTATGTCCGGGGATGCACCGGTTTACAACGCCGTTTCCCCTGCAGCCGCCGAGCCGGAACATTCCGACAAAGGAAGCGGAATCGGACACAGAATCTATACTCAGCTTATGAACGGTGTATCCCATATGCTCCCCTTTGTGGTGGGCGGCGGTATTCTCATCGCGATTGCTTTTCTCATTGACGGTTTGCGTGTGGATATCAATGCACTGCCGGAAGGAGAACGGGGCAATTTCGGCAGTATCACTGCGGCAGCTGCTCTTTGCAAGGAAATCGGCGGTGTTGCGTTCGGACTCATGCTTCCCGTGCTGGCAGGGTATATTGCCATGGCAATCGGAGACAGACCTGCGCTTGCACTGGGATTTGTGGGCGGTATGATCGCCTCCGGCGGTAAATCCGGATTCCTCGGTGCCCTCGCGGTTGGTTTTGCAGCAGGATATCTGATCCCTCTTCTGCGCAGATTGTGCAATCTTCTGCCGGACGCATTGGAGAAAATTGCACCTGTACTCATCTACCCATTGTTTGGTATACTGATCATAGGACTCGGCATGTATTACGTGATCGAACCCATTATGGGTGCCCTGAATGAATTGCTGTATCATGGGCTGGACAGCATGGGCAACAGCAGCCGTATCCTGTTGGGATTCGTTCTGGGCGGTATGATGTCCATCGACATGGGCGGTCCCTTCAACAAGGCGGCTTATGTGTTCGGCACCGCATCCATTGCATCCGGTCATTACGATATTATGGCATCCGTCATGATAGGAGGCATGGTTCCTCCGCTGGCCATCGCTGCTGCCACCATGATTTTCAAGAGCCGTTTTACCGCGGAAGAACGTAAAGCAGGACCCACAAACATTATCATGGGACTGGGCTTTATTACAGAGGGAGCAATCCCCTATGCAGCGGCTGATCCGCTTCGCGTACTTCCCTCCTGCATCCTGGGTGCCGGCTTCTCCGGTGCACTGAGCATGCTTTTTCACTGTACACTCATGGCTCCCCATGGAGGAATCTTCGTATTCCCCGTGGTCGGTCATCCGATATACTATCTGATCTCCCTTCTGGGTGGCGTTATCGTTTCCACTCTGATGCTGGGACTTCTGAAAAAGAGAATTCTGTAGACCAACCATGAGGAGTTATGCTATGAAACAATTTGACTATGTCATAACGGATCCGGAGGGTATTCACGCCCGTCCGGCAGGGGAATTGGTTCGTATTGCCAAGACTTTCCACTGCAATATTACAATTACCAAGGAGAATCAAACCGGCGACTGTAAGAAAATCTTCTCCCTCATGGGACTGGCCATCAAAAAAGGACAGAAAGTCACCCTCCGTTTCGAGGGCGATGATGAGGATGCCGCTTGCGGGACGCTCCGGGAGTATATGCAAAATAACCTGTAAAGGCTGGGTATGCCCATGGAAAAGTATGTAGGAAAAAGTGTGTTCGGCGGAATCGCCATCGGGAAAATCATTGTTCACGGAATCGATGAACAGACGGTCCGTCATGTGCAGATTGATAATCCCGCGCAGGAAAAAGAACGATATCATCAGGCAGTAGAAACCGCTGTCACCCAGCTGGATCAGCTGTATGACAAAGCACTCCGGGAAGTGGGGGAAGAGAGCGCTGCGATCTTCCGGACGCATCAGATGATGCTGCGGGACGACGATTATACGGAAACTGTCGAGAACATGATCGACAGCCGGCAGGTCAACGCGGAATATGCGGTTTTATCCGCAGGCAATCATTTCGCACAGATGTTTCAATCCATGGAAGATGAATATATGCGCGGTCGAGAGGCAGATGTGCGGGACATCTCCAAACGTCTGATCCGTATCTTAAGCGGTAACGAAACCACGGATCGGATCGCCGACGAACCTGTTATCATAGTGGCAGACGATCTGGCGCCCTCGGAGACAGTACAACTGGACAAAGAACTGGTATTATCTTTTGTCAACGTTCACGGCTCCGTGAATTCCCACACCGCGATTCTCGCCAGAACCATGGGTATTCCCGCGCTTATCGGCACACCGATCCCGTTAGATGACACAATCCATGGGAAAATAGGGATCGTAGACGGCAATCACGGCTGCATCTACGTCGATCCGGACGCAGAGACGCTTCGCACTATGCAGGAATCATTGCGCAGGGAACAGGAACAGCGGCAGTTGCTGAAAACATGGAAGGGAAAGAAAACGGAAACTCTGGACGGCCGAAGAGTCAAGCTCTACGCCAACATCGGCAATATGAAGGATCTGTCATTGGTATTGGAAAACGATGCCGAGGGAATCGGTCTTTTCCGAAGTGAATTCCTCTATCTGGAGAGAAAAGAGTATCCCACCGAAGAGGAACAGTTTACGATCTACAAGGCTGTTGCGGAAACCATGGCCGGAAAACCGGTGATCATCCGAACCCTGGACATCGGTGCAGACAAGCAGTGTGATTATTTCGAACTGGAACCGGAAGAAAATCCGGCGTTGGGCTTGCGGGCGATCCGAATCTGCCTGACCAGACCGGAGCTCTTCAAAACGCAGCTGCGAGCACTGTATCGTGCCGCCGCCTACGGCAATATCGCCATCATGTACCCTATGATCACCGGAGTAAACGAGATCCGTCGCATCCGAAAACTGGAAGACGAGGTGAAGGCTGAACTGACCGAACGGGGCGTTGCTTTCGGCACACCCTCTGTCGGAATCATGATCGAAACACCGGCTGCCGTTATGGTCAGCAGGGAGCTTGCCGGGGAAGTGGATTTCTTCAGCATCGGAACCAATGATCTGACCCAGTATACGCTGGCAATTGACCGTCAGAATCCGAAACTGGACGAGTTCTATGATCCCCATCATCCGGCGGTCCTGTCCATGATCCGCATGGTAACGGAAAATGCCCATGCCGGGAACATCTGGGTGGGTATCTGTGGGGAACTGGGGGGCGACCCTGAACTCACCGAGGAATTCCTTCGCATGGGCGTGGATGAACTGTCCGTATCACCGAGCCGGATTCTGGGACTTCGAAAGAAAATCATGGAAACCCGGCTGTAAGATATTATTCCACATCAGAGGTACAGTGCGGGCAACGTGTTGCCTTGATACTGATCTCGGACTGGCAGCGGGGACATATCTTCGTTGTCTTCTCTGCCGGTTTTTCATTCTTTTTCTTGCCAAGATCTGCCAGCTTATTCATACCCTTTACCATGAAGAATACGATCAGCGCCATGATCAGGAAATGAAGCAGTCCGGTAATGAAGCTTCCGTAGTTCAAGGTTGCAAGACCCAGTTCCTTGGCTTCGGCGAGGGTTGCCGGCTTTACGCCGTCATATTTGCCCAGGATCACAAACAGATTAGAGAAATCTGTGTCTCCCACGAAGAAACCGATGATCGGCATGAAGATGTCATTGACCAGAGATGATACCAGACCGTTGAACGCAGTACCGATGATCATACCAACTGCAAGATCAATCATGTTACCGCGCATGATGAATTTTTTGAATTCCTTAAGCATTCTTTTTTCCTCCTAGTGTGCTTACTGCATATTTTCGTATTTCCTGTATTGTGTATCGGACAGTTGATCCGAATTCTTTAGCGTTTCGATTACCTCTTCCACCGAGTTACTGATGACAAACAACTGCATTGCCTCTTCATCCAGGAAATGTTCCCGGACCGCATGCTCCAGCATGGCAAGCAGCGGATCATAATACCGGTTAATATTGAAAATGATGATGGGATGCCGGACCCTTCCCAACTGCTTCAAAGTGTAGATCTCGAAAAACTCCTCGAAGGTACCGATTCCGCCCGGCAAAACCACAATGGCATCGGAATGTTCTTCCATCAGCTGTTTTCTCTCTCGCATGGTTTCCGTGGTAATCAGCTCCGTACAATCCTGATAGATCACCCCCGGCATATCGAAAAAGGAGGGTACAATGCCCAGAATATATCCATCTCCTGCATGCGCTCCTCTCGCGGCGGAACCCATCAGCCCGCGATTCCCCGCGCCGAACACCAACCCGTATCCGTTCTTCGCCAATTGTTCGCCCAGTTTCTCCGACTCCCGGTAATAGACATCATCCAATGCAGTGCTTGACGCACCATAAATACATACATTCATGCTCCATTCCTCCTGCAAGCCGGACACCGATTCCTACTCGGTTCCCGGCATTCTGCTGTCTCGTCCTGTTACCTGCGACAGTCGGCAGACCTGCTTTGGATCAGCTGCTCCGCCTTTGAGTATTCTTCATCCTGAACATAATTCGTCCGGTACTCCATAGTAATCTCCCGGAGTTCCTTCTCCCCCTCAATGTAGGGAATATACATATCATATCCGTTCTCTGCCTCACACCCGATGTCACTGTATCCCAATGCATCCCGTACGATCTGCTCCCGCTCTTCCCGCGTGGTATTCGCAATCAGGTACCTATCCATTGTCATCCTCCCTGACTATTCTTTTTGTTTGTATTATAGTCATATACCTACTATAATAGAATCACAACGGAGAAACGTCAAACCAAATGAGCGATTTTACCATAAATATCCGCCATGACACACGTATCCTGATCAGAAGCAGCAATTTTTACCATAAACGGAGGAAAACTGAATGAATCATAAAGAGAAATGCAGAAAACTGAAAAAACTTCGCAAGTCCATGGCAGATCAGCTGGGCATTGACCTTCAGCAACGGGAATGTACATATCAGGGAGAATGCTCCGGAACCTGTCCGAAGTGCCGCAATGAAGAAGAGACCCTGAACAGGGCGCTGATGGCAAAGGGCGCGGTAGCCGCTATGGCTGTTGCAACTGCACTTACTGTAACCGGTTGCGGACCGGAAGTTCTGACCGGGGATGTTGTGAATCCCTCACAGGAAAATACGCCCGGCATCGATATGGAATCCTATGAGGGTGTTGAAACCTATAAGCCGGGATCGGAACCAAATCTGCCGGACGGAGAAGATCCGGATCAGCCGGCAGGCGAAAACGAGGTCGAATTGGATGGAGAAGTGATCGAACTGGAAGGAGATGTTGTCTGTCCCGATGCAGAGGTCGTTGAGGAGGGATATATGGATCCCGATGCTCTGGCTCCCACCCTTTCTGATGTCATTCACACCTGATTGTCAATCTGTTCCGGAGGTTCTCATGGAAAAATTAAGTGTACTCAGCATCTGCAGACACAGACTGACCACTGACGGGAAGGGAGTCACCTCTCTTATCGCGTTAAGCGGCTGCCCGTTACACTGTCAATACTGTCTGAACCGGCAAATACTGTCCCGGGATCCCTCTCTGTACGTGATCTGTACACCACAGGAGCTGGTAGACAGTGTTATGATCGATTATTGTTATTTTGTGGGTACCGGCGGCGGTATCACATTCGGCGGCGGAGAATCTCTCCTCCAGGCAAGAGCCATTCATGAGGTGAAACACCTGCTGCCGGAAAATGTGAACGTAAACCTGGAAACCTGCCTGAACGTTCCCAACGAACTCCTGACCGTGGTTGCCGATGATATCTCCGAATTCATCATTGATATCAAGGATATGAACCCGGACATCTATCGGTCCTACACCGGTCAGGACAACACGCAGGTCCTGGATAATCTTACCTATCTCGCGGATAAGGGACTGCAGGATCGCTGCCGCATCCGTATTCCGCGGATTCCGGAGTATAATACGGAAGAAGACATTCAGCGCAGTGCAGAAAAGGTGCGTGCCCTGGGCTTTACAAACCTGGATATGTTTCAATACGCTATTCGCCCTGAAACGCATCCCAATGCGCTTTGAAAAAATCATAATATACTCTCACGTTTTCCAGTTCTGTCCATGGTCTGACATCCACCGGATCCGCGTCAAGATCATAGATCTTCGCCCCCCGCATCGCCAGAATGAATGGGGAATGGGTGGCAATAATCAACTGGCAACCATAGAATCTGGCACTTTCCGTCAGGAAATCCACCAGTTCCAGCTGCTTGACCGGCGACAGACTGTTCTCCGGCTCATCCAGCAGATACAATGCGTTGTCCGTTATTTTTTCCCGGAAATACAGAAGCGCACTCTCACCGTTGGAATGTTCCCGCAGATTGTCCTGCAGATTCGCGCGGACATATTTCGACTGTGTCTGCCTTCTTGCGCTGTTTATGGCCTTCAGCTTCTCATAATCCGCCAGTGACTGCATCTTGAATTTCTGATGCTTCAGGTTCTGATACTCATCAAACATATCTTCCCGCCTGGCATCAATTCCTTCATTGATATTCCTCAGGTTCAACATGAAATCAAAAACATCATCACTCGTAATGATTCTGCTGTCCCGGGGAACAGGAGTCTCCTCCTCATATCGACATAATCTCGTATATCTCTCATAAAAGGGAGATCGGTTATACAATGTATCCCGGGTCAGACGCAGAGTCTCCGCAATCACATTCAATGCGGTGGATTTGCCGGAACCGTTTCCACCGTACAGAATGGTTACCGGCTCGAAATCCAATTCCACCAGATCGTGTTTCGACAGAACCTGAAACGGATAATAGGTATCATAGCAGGTACTCTTCATGGAAAAGGTAAAATCATATTCTTTTTCTCTGGTGGGAAAGTGAAATTCTGATAAATAGATCATTCAAATCAAACTCCTTGTTTTGCCCGGATATCCCTATTTTACAGGGAAATTTATGGAATTCTCAGAATATGTACGCACGAAAATCCAGTAGAATTCTATAATTGGAAAAATTATCTATGTATTAACTCTGTTACAAAATCTGTTGCAATTTTTTTGTTGATATTTGTTTCATTTGTTTCTGTCAGTATTTTTGAAAGGGAATGACCGATAAACTGTGCGACACCACGAGAATTACGACCCGCCCAATGATGAATAACGTTGGTTGATTCTATAAGTCTACTATCAAAAACCGAACATAAACGTGATATTATGGTGCCATCATCATCTATACCCAACAGATAAATCATGTATACAGATTTTTCTATAGCTAAAAATTCTAATAACTTGTCAATATTGTAAGCCTTTGGATTACCATCAAGAAAAAGTACTTTTGTCTTAATGTCCGTCTCTGTTAAATATTCTGGGAAAGTTTTGGAATAGTCCCCCAGTTTATCTTCTGTCTTAAAGCGAGGTAGCGGTTTATTATTTTTTAATGCATCAATAATCTGATTCTTTAAGTTCGACCCATTGTCTGTAATCAGATATTCAATAATACGCCCTCTGACATTAACGTTATCAATAAAAGCAGCAATGGCAATTTCTCCCTGTACTCTGGATACTCTATCGTCTAAATCTCTTTTTAATTCTATATATCTTGTTGATGAAGCGAATTCTAACGCCCTATCAATAGAATTCATAATCACTGCTTTATTCTTTTCTGTGACTTCAAATTTTTGGACACGACCAACAATCCCATTTGTACTTTCAACAAGTCTCTCCAAATTATCTTGAAACGTCAATCCGCTGTGATATGCAAAGAGATGTTCAAAATAGTCCGGCTTATTTTCGAGCGATGCAAATTCCATTATGATATCTCCACCATTAAAACTTCCTCTGATATTATCAACACGGAGTTCTTGTGATGAATGACTAATCTTCTTCAAAAATGTAGTATTTGCTAGCATTAAATAATTAACCTTTGATGAAACCACACATACAATAAATGGCTTATCATCATATTTTTGTAGAGCAGATAAAGACAAAACGGTATTACTCATTTTCTTATTCTCTGATTGACTAAATCTAATAGCAAAATCATCACAATAATAGACACTTCTATCTTTTACAAGGTCAAACTCTTTTTTTATGATTTCCGCAAGCTTTTTCTTATCAGCAATCCCATCATTTTTCTCAATTAATCTAACCAAGTACTCAATCACTCTTCTATTATACACAACAATCCTCCTTAGTTATTGATTCTGAATCTCTGTTGTAAAGCGTTTGTATTCCGCTCCCAAAATACTCCATCCGCATATCCCTGGATAGTCGTATCAGTTTCTGCCATTTCCAGTCTTTTTTCAGCCCATATACAATATTGTTCGTTCTGCTCAATTCCTATATAATGTCTTCCTAGTTTTTTTGCTGTTACAGATGTCGATCCGGAACCAAGAAATGGATCTAGAATAACATCCCCTTGGGAAGAACTTGCAAGAATCAGTTTTGCAAGCAACTTCTCCGGTTTTTGAGTAGGATGCGCTGTATTCTCCGGCATTGACCAATATGGAATCGAAATATCATCCCAAAAGTTTGAGGGGTAGGTATTCCGAAAATTACCCCACTCCGTTTCTTCCCAATCCTTTGGTTTTCCATCAACCTTATACGGAGCAATAACTTTTCTGCGAACTTTAACAGCCTCAACGTTGAATGTATATGTTTTAGAATTTGTAGCAAACCAAATATCTTCCATACCATTCTTCCAATTTGAAAGGGCACCTCTCCCTTTTTCTCGTTGCCAAGTTATTCTATTTTGAATATAGAAATGCTCTTTCAACACTTTTCCAACCGTTGGACTTGACTGCCAATCACAACATACATATATTGTTGCGTTATCCTTTAACAAAGGAATTACCAATGAAATCCACTTTTCAGTATACTCTTCATACAAATCATCTGATGTTTTCTTAAATTTGTTACCATTGAAATTTTTATCAAGATTGTACGGAGGATCCACAATCAATAGATCTACTGATTTATCAGGTAATAATTTTAATGTTTCGAACGTGTCTCCCAATATTGTTCTATCAATAATTTGTTCCAGAGGACTTTTCTCAGTTATTGAAATACACCTCTCCAGATACTCTCTTCCCTCTTCAACGGAGATATCAATTGTCTTATTTCTATCTGCTTTCATATATTACCTTCCTTCACAAGGATCATACTGCATCAAGTCTTGTGGCTAAACTATACTT
>JAEDCX010000052.1 GCA_016293925.1 Lachnospiraceae bacterium
GAGCAGAGGACTGAAAATCCTCGTGTCACTGGTTCGATTCCGGTTTTGGGCATTTGATTTCCCAATTTCATACCTTTTTATGCGGGTGTAGTTCAATGGTAGAACACCAGCCTTCCAAGCTGGATACGTGGGTTCGATTCCCATCACCCGCTTTTTACAGCGGGGGATTCATCCGCTCTTTACAGCGGGGGATTCACCCGCTTTTTTATGTGGGGATTCACCCGCTTTCTTTCATGCGGGGGATTGCCCGCTTTCTTGTCCTTTTTTTGGAATGAATGTGTTGCAGGATGAAGCTCCCACGATCCCGGCAATTGCATGGTTGCCCTTCGTTCCATGTCATAGTATAATAAACCTCATAGATCGGAATTGACCGGGCTCTTTAGAGCAGATTCTGACAGTTGATTTGTATGGGCATAATGAATATATCTTAGAACAGGAGTATATTCAAAAAAACTATTTCCGTTTGAGGTTCAGTCCGGCTGTTGAAACTGTTGTAAGGGAGATAACAGAAGCCGATTCTTTGGTAAATCATCCCGAACTATTCTGAAGCAGTACCCTTCTGAGAGAGGTACTATTCTGAGAGGGGTATCCTTCTGCAAAGAGTACATTACAACGGAGGCATGTTATGGACATCTATCGCATCGATAATAAACACATTCCCGTAGCTCTGCCCTTCTGGGCCGATTCCCAGGAAACAATGGTATGGTCTGCCCTGCAGGGGCATCTGGGTTCCATCTGGGTTGACAGCCTGGAGCAGCCCACCTGTTCCAGGATTGTGATTGCAGATTTCATGTTTCTTGCCGGAGAGCCAAACCGTAAAATGATCTCTCACAGACCGGAGGAATATGGATCTTCCTTTATCATCATGATTCCGGACAAGGAAGACTGGAATGACCTGATCGAACGCTATTACGATGACAGCTGCACACGCTGTACGCGCTATGCCATTCGCAAGGAACCGGAGATTTTCGATCGACATACCCTCCGGAACATGGTTTCTGCCCTGGACACATCCCGCTATGCGCTGCAGAACATAGAAGATCACAGAGACCTGTACGAAACCATCCGAAACCCTTCCTGGACCTGCAATCTGGCAGGCAGTTACCCCACCTACGAGGAGTATTGTGCCCATGGAATCGGATGTGCGATTACCTGTAACGGCAAACTTGTCAGTTGTGCCACATCCTATACCCACTACAGCGACGGGATTGAAATGGAACTGGATACCCATCCGGAATACCGGAGACAGGGCCTTGCTTCCGTCTGCGCCGCCGCACTGATTCTGCGGTGTCTGGACCGGGGACTGTATCCTTCCTGGGATGCCGCAAACAAGATCTCTGTTGCAATCAGTGAGAAACTGGGGTATCATTATGACCACGAATACACTGCCTATCAGGTCACAAAGTACGGATCATAAGGTTAAGATTTTTCTTTTTGTACCGATATACATTACACAGACCGGATGGTTGTAAATCAACGGAAGGAGGAAGGGCACATGATTCGAATCAATGATTATCCGTCATACCAGAATCTGTTTCAACGCATGAACCCGGCGGCACAGACACCGGACCGGAATTCCGGCGCAATCCAGAATCCTGATGCCCCGCAGAACGCCTCTCAAACCAGAAATGCAACTGAAACCGGCAATACCCGGAAGCCGGACATCACGCCCTCCTATCGTTTTGCGGAACCGCTGAGACCACTTGTTCCCAAGGAATATTCCAGAATCTACAGTCGTTCGGATGTAGCCGGACAGGGCGTTGTGAATACTTCGTCCCGCACACCGGATCTGGAGGACTTTTCTCTGACGCCTGTCGGGAAATCCGAACCTCCGCAGGAGACAGCTTTGATCACTTCCTCGCCTGCCGTGGCATCTGATTCCGAGATTACGGATGTCCAGATGGATCGTTTCCTGCGCAGAGCCTTCAAGGTTTTTGATTTTGAATAGACATCTGTTACAAAAGAATGTATAATATTTGTACGTGGCTATCCACATACAATATGAAAGTCCACGGATTCCGTGGATTTTTTCTTTACTATCGCATACATAATATGGTGGAGATGGGAATTTCTTTAGTTTGAAAGGAGACAACAATGGGATTATTAAAAGCGATCGGTAATGCTCTCGGCAGCACCATGGCGGATCAGTGGCGCGAGTATTTCTACTGTGACTCAATGCCTTCCAACGTTCTCGTCACAAAGGGCAAAAAAAGAACAAGTTCGACACGTAATTCAAGCAATGTAAAGGGAGAAGACAACATCATCAGCAATGGTTCCGTGATTGCGGTAAACGAAGGTCAGTGTATGATCATCGTGGATCAGGGACAGGTAGTGGATCTGTGTGCCGAAGCCGGTGAGTTTGTCTACGATACCTCCACAGAGCCCAGCCTTTTCTACGGCAGCCTTGGCAAGAATATCCTGAATACCTTCAAGACCATCGGGAAACGTTTTACGTTTGGCGGTGACCCCGGTAAGGATCAGAGAGTATACTTCTTTAACACCAAAGAGATCATGGACAATAAATATGGTACCGCAAGTCCTGTTCCTTTCCGTGTTGTGGATAAGAACATCGGTCTTGACATGGATATCTCCGTAAAATGTAACGGTTCTTATTCCTACCATATCATGGATCCTCTTTTGTTCTACGCCAATGTGTGCGGTAATGTAACCGAAGATTATACCAGAGATAAGATCGATGCGCAGTTGAAGTCAGAGATCCTCACAGCTCTTCAGCCTGCATTTGCCGAGATCTCTGAAATGGGTATCCGTTACAGTGCCGTTCCGGCTCATACAATGGAGCTTGCTGATGCATTAAACAAAGTTCTCTCTGAGAAATGGTCCCAGAAGCGCGGTATTGAGATCGTAGAGTTCGGTGTCAATACGATCACTGCTTCCGAAGAAGACCAGCAGATGATCAAGAACATGCAGAGAGATCAGGTATACACCAACAGAGAGAGACTGGCTGCGAATATCGGTCTTGCACAGGGTGAAGCTATGAAGGCTGCTGCAGCCAATACCGCTACAGGTCCTATGATGGCCTTTGCAGGTATGAATATGGCAACTATGACAGGTGGTTTCAACTCTGCCAACTTATTTGCTCAGGCGGATGCACAGGCCGCTGCCGCACAGGCTGCCGCCCCTGCACCTGCTGCCGCACCTGGTGCCGCGGCTCCTGCCGGATGGGCATGCTCCTGCGGACACACCGGAAACACAGGCAAATTCTGTGCAGAGTGTGGTTCCCCGAAGCCTGTTTCATCTGACGGATGGACCTGCTCCTGCGGTGCAGTCAACAAGGGTAAGTTCTGCTCGGAATGTGGTGCCAAGAAACCTGCCGGCGAGCCACTGTACAAGTGTGACAAATGTGGCTGGGAACCGGAAGATCCCAAGAATCCGCCCAAATTCTGTCCGGAGTGCGGGGATCCCTTTAACGACGCCGATATCCGATAGTACCAACTCAATCAATCTATAGAATAGATCAGGAAAAAGCAATGATACCATTGATTATTACCCTGGTGGTCATAGGCAGTATTTTTACTGCCTATGCTGTTATTAGGCGCAAGCTGCAGTCCATCACCCAAGAATTATTCGGCACCTCTTCCCTGTCGGAAGCAAATGCAAGAATGAAGGAAGAATACGCCACAACACCGAAGTCTGTGTCCGCCATGACCAGTCTCTACCTGCCAAAGATCGTCCGGGATTTTCCGGACTTCATCTACAGTGAGATGAAGAGCCGTTCCCAGAACGTTCTGACCCAGTACCTGGCTGCGATTCAAGCAGAGGATCCTTCCCTGATGACAGAAGGAACCGATGAACTGCGGGGTAAGGTGAAAACACACATTGTCATGCTGAACGAGAACGGTAAGCACGAGCATTTTGAAAATGTCCGGATTCACCGTACCGAGATCAGCAATTACCGGAAGACTTCCGGCCGCTGTGTGATCACCTTCCAGACCGCCTGTGAATATCTGCAGTATATAACAGATGACTCCGGCAATGTAGTAAGCGGTGACAGGAATCTCCGTCATCAGGCCCGTTATGATATTGAGATGGCATATATTCAGGATCGTGAGATTGTGGAACAGACCACAGACAACGGCATCGGACTGAAATGTCCGTTCTGCGATGCTCCCCTTACCAATCTGGGATCCAAGCATTGTGAGTACTGTGGGTCGCCGGTTCAGGAACTGAATATCAAGGTGTGGGATTTCATCAACATCACGGAGCGTGTATAGTATCACTAAAGAATTCATCGGAATATGACGATATATCCGATGTAGTCAGAAGGGAGATGGGAATATGGATCTGGCAATGAGTATTGCTTCTTTATCCACGTCTATGGCACAGCAGCGTGTCGCTTCCGATGTCAATACAGCCCTGCTTGGCAAGGCACTTGATATGCAGGATGTGATGAGCGACAGCCTGACCAAGATGATGGAGCAGTCTGTTACCCCATATCTCGGAGGTAACATCGACATTTCCGTTTAGGAGAAACTGCAACTACAAACAGTTTCCGGGATTCCCGGAACAACGTAAAAAGCTACCGGACAATCGGTAGCTTTTCGTGTATTGTGATATTCTCACAACATAAAATGGATGGAGGTGGATTCGAACCACCGAAGCTATCGCAGCAGATTTACAGTCTGTCCCCTTTGGCCACTCGGGAATCCATCCATTAACAAGCGTTATGTTATCATAGTATTATGAGAAATGCAAGAATTTTTTTACCGGGTTCAAGGCGCCCTCTTTGCGTTTTGCCGCAGCAGAGGAGTTCGGCACCCTGCCACGATGCTTTAGTACAACAGCGCTTGTCTTTGCCAGTGTAATCTTCAATTTTCCGTTAATCACAGGATACTGCTTCGACTGGATCGTATACCCATTTTCATCCGTGAGAATCAACTGGTTTAACATCGCCTCCGTAGGAATCCCAAGATCACTGACATAGATTTCCCTTGTAATCGGGCTGTTACCGTTATTGACCAGAATCAGGCATCTCTCTTCCCGGTTGAAACGTCCGTATCCCAGGAAATTGTAGTCTTTGTCCACAAACTTGATCGACCCCTTGGACAGTTCCTGATTCTCTTTATGAATACGGATCATATCCTTGTGGAAACGAATCATCTCCATATCCTCATGTCCCCAGGGATAGGTACGTCTGTTATCCGGATCCGTGAAACCACACACTCCTGCTTCATCCCCGTAATAGATGGTTGGCGCACCCGTCCATGTCATCTGCATGAGTACCGCCTCCCGCATAACTGCTTTATTGACGCCCTCATCAGCCGCATGCGCTCCCAGGGTGCCGGTTCTGCCGACCTTATGGTTGGTCCGCGTTAAGAATCTGGAGTGATCATGATTAGACAGTTCGTTCATGGAACACATCAGGGATGGCTGCGCAAAACAGGCACTGTGATGCTGCATGGCACCCCAGAAGCTGTCCGCATTGCCAAGCAGATCTTCCCGGTAATCGTCACTGTGCTTCTGCATGCCTGTCAGGAACCAGGTCACAGGTTCCATAAAAGCATCATAATTCATCACCGTATCCCACTCATCTCCCTGTAGCCACGCCTCCGGACTTCCGTAGTGTTCCGCCAGAATGATGGCATTGGGGTTTGCTCTTTTCACAGCCCGTCGGAAATCCTTCCAGAATTGATGATTGAATTCCGAAGAATGCCCAAGGTCAGCCGCAACGTCCAGACGCCAGCCGTCACAATAGTAGGGTGCTGACACCCATTTGGCACCGATATAGAGGATGTAGTTATACAGTTGCTCCGATCCCTCATAATTCAGTTTGGGAAGGGTATCGTGTCCCCACCAGCCATCATAATTGGGGTTATATGGCCACTCTTCCCGCAGGAACTGGAAATAGGATCTGTAGGGGCTGTCTGCGTCCACATAGGCGCCCTTCTCATACCCCTCGGCGTTCTCATAGATACGCTCCCGATCCAGCCATTTATTGAAAGAACCACAGTGGTTAAACACACCGTCCAGAATCACCTTCATGCCTCTTCTGTGCGCCTCTGCCACCACCCGGCGGAACAGTTCATTGCTGGCGTCCAGATTGGCCTTATTGGTCACACGGTTGATATAGCGGGTGGCCAGGCGGTTCTCCATCTGTCCCGGCTGCAGCAGCTCCCCCGTATCACTCACGATTTTCCCGAAATGAGGATCGATATTGTCATAATCCTGAATATCATACTTATGATTGGACGGTGACACAAACAACGGATTGAAATAGATCACGTCAATTCCCAGATCCTGTAGATAGTCCATCTTGTCCAGAACGCCCTGCAGATCACCGCCATAGAACTCCCGCACACCCATGACAGCAGGATATTTCTCCCAATCGGTTACCTGATTCACATGCTCTCCGATATACGTATACTCATCCGTCAGAACATCATTGGTGGGATCGCCGTTATAGAAACGATCCACATAGATCTGGTACATGACCGCTCCCTTGGCCCACTCCGGTGTAGAGAAGCCCGGAATCAGGAAAAAGGAATAGGACGGATTCGCAATCTTCGCTACACCCCTTTTGTCGTAGTAGCAGACAATCCGTCCGGACACAATCTTGAAATAGTAATCCAGCCGATGATCGTCCATACGGACATGGATCACATAGTAGTCAAACAGATCATCGGAATACTCTTTATCCATTCCTCTCTGCTGTCCTCCGGACACGAAAAAAACACGGTCAATGTTATCCTTGCCCGCGCGGAATCTGATCTGTACCGTGGAATACGGCTGCGGCTCACATGGATTCACATAATCCGCAGTCATATCCGTAAACAACGCTTTCCTGTTTAGAACGGGACGCATACCCGAAATATATTTGAGCTGTTTCTCAGCTCGGACAAAACATTCATAATCCATCTGGATAAGTCCTTAATCCCTGAAATAAATGTCTCTGGTATATACCTTCTCCTTACAATCCTCCAGATCATCGCTCAGACGGTTGGCAATAATCCGATCGCACATACTCTTGAACTCCTGAAGATCACGGATCACACGGCTTCCAAAGAATGTATCCTCAGCCAATGTCGGCTCATAGATCACAATCTCCACACCGCGGGCTTTAATTCGCTTCATAACACCCTGAATCGAAGACTGTCGGAAGTTATCGGAAGCAGATTTCATCGTCAGTCTGTAAATACCGATCACCGGGGATTTCTGCGGAAAACCTGCAAGCTCCAACACGCGATCGGCAATGAAATCCTTACGGGTTCTGTTGGAATCCACAATTGCCTGCATGATGTTCTGGGGAACGTCCTGATAGTTCGCAAGCAGCTGCTTGGTGTCCTTCGGCAGACAGTAACCGCCATACCCAAAGGACGGATTATTGTAATGAGTACCGATACGGGGATCCAGACCGATCCCTTCTATAATCTGTTTGGTATCCAGGCCTCGCACCTCTGCGTAGGTGTCCAGCTCATTGAAGAAGCTGACACGCAATGCCAGATAGGTATTGGCAAACAATTTTACCGCCTCCGCTTCGGTCAGATCCGTGAAAAGAACATCAATATTCTCTTTGATGGCACCCTGTTGAAGGAGTCCCGCAAAGGTTTTCGCAGCCTGAACCAGACGTGCATCCTCCTGTGGCGCTCCGACAATGATACGGGACGGATAAAGGTTATCATACAGTGCCCGGCCTTCCCGCAGGAACTCCGGACTGAAAATAATATTCTCACAGTCCAGTTCCTCTCTGATCTTCTTCGTATATCCAACCGGAACGGTGGATTTGATCACCATAATTGCATTCGGATTGTATTCCTTGACCAATTGAATCACTGCTTCTACGGAAGAAGTATTGAAGTAATTCTTCACCGGATCATAGTTGGTCGGGGTAGAGATAATGACAAAGTCTGCACCGGAATACGCCTCTTTGGCGTCTGTGGTGGCTCTCAGATTCAGTGTATGGGATGACAGGTACTCTTCTATCTCCCGATCCACAATCGGGGACTTCCTGTGATTGATCATATCAACCTTATCCTGTAGAATATCCACTGCCACAACCTCATTATGCTGAGAGAGTAATACTGCATTGGAGAGTCCTACGTATCCTGTGCCTGCAACTGCAATTTTGTATTGTCTGTCCATATTATCATCATCTCCTTTACCGTTATAGTTTAATCAAAATAGCCCCAAAAAGCAATAGAAACATGGCAATATTCTTGCCCCGGAACGGTAAAAGAGCACATCCGGAGATGCGCTCTTTTAGAGAAGGTATTTCTTACTTATGGGGTATAGCAAAAACTATATAAATATATGGGGGGTTACGAGTATATTCTAACAAGTCCCCCTCTATATGTCTATCCATAGGTTTCACAAATATCACAATATATCATCTTATTCTTTGTTGATATTGCACAAAATCGGCTATTTTTTCAGATTGAACTCACGGATGGTATCCATCAATGCCGCTGCGCAATCCCCCAGATTCATAGAAATTGCCGAGTTCTCCTGTGCGCTGGCTGCATTACTCTCTGCCATGGAGGAGATTTCTTTCAAATTCGCCGAGATCTCATTCACAGACTGCTTCTGGACATTGACGGAATTCACGATGGCGTTTACCATCTGCGTGCTCTCCTCCGAATATGCCACCCCGTCCTGAATGGTTTTCTGCGTTTTTTTCACAAGATTCTTCCCTTTCTCTACAGAGCTTAAGGATCTTGCGATTACGGAACTGATTTTCGCACTGGACTGAGCACTTCCGTTCGACAGGATACCGATCTCATCCGCAACAACCGCAAAGCCTCTTCCGGCCTCTCCTGCTCTTGCCGCTTCAATGGAAGCATTGAGCGCCAGCAGATTCGTCTGACTGGCAATCGCATTGATCTCCGTAACAAATCCGGCAATCTCATCATAGCAGCCTGCGATCTCATTCATCGCATCTACCAGTTCCTGCATCTCCTGATTGCCCACAGACAGATTTTCATTGGTTGTATCTGTATTATGCTTAATCGTATCAGCCAGACCCGCAATCTGTTCCATATTGTCAGTCAGATGCTTCATCTCCTCTGACGCATGGATTACAGATTCACTCTGGTCGGTTGCAATCCGCGCCACGCACTCACTTGTCTTGGACAATTCCCCGGAATACTCCAGAACCGTCCCCGCCTGCGTGTTTATCTCACGAAAACTATCGTTCAAAACTTCCATGATACGCAACAGTGCGAGCTTGATTGACTCGTAATCACCGGCATAATCACCATCCACGCTGAAGTTCAGATTCTTCTCCGATATGGCGGTAACTGCATTGGCAATCTCGGAAATATAATGCTGCAACGACCGCATCGTATCATTCAGGGCAATTGTCAGTGCATGCACCTCCTCAGACTGCTCATCCACCGTAAAGGTATAATCCAGTTTTCCTTCCGATATCTTGCTGACATTGGCGGATAACGCTTCCAGCGGTGCAAACATCGGACTGACGCTCTTCGTCACATGATGACCGATCAGTTTGCCGATCCCGATACCTGCCGCCACAGCAACCACAATAATGAGAAGTGCTGCCAGAAGAACCCCTTTCAGGGAAATCACCGCTACCACCTTCCATCCGGTTGTCTCGGAGGAATCACTGACTGCGAATTTGAATCCTCCCTTGTAATCCCAGATCAGCCGGTTTTTGCCTTCCTTTCCGTAGACCTTCTCGTATTTCCCGTGATAAGCATCCTGAATATGACTACTGGATCCGACAGTCAGTGCAACCGAGGAATCCGGATGCGTGAGAATCGTTCCTTCGCCGGAAACCAGGAAAATATAATTGCCGCCGTCATAAGAGCTCTCGATCAGACTCACGAGATCATCCATATACATATCCATCCCGGCGACGCCGATCGTCCTGCCATTCCGGATGATTGCTTTTGCGAGAGTAATACAGATATTCCCGGACTGCTCGTCCACATAGGGCTCCGATACAAATACCGAATCGCATGCCACAGCACCTGTATACCAGGAGCGTTCCGATACCACAAAGTCTGCATTGGGAATCCAACCGCCGGACATATACGTCATGATACCGTCAGAATAGATCGTACCTGCTTCCTCTACACACACATACACGGCGGACACATCGGAATGGAGTCCCGCCATCTGATCCACATATGCACCAATGTTTCCGGTTACCGTACCGGAGGAAACTCCGGCCGCAACCGTATCAATAAATGCAATCTTCTCGGACATGCTTTTGTCAATCTCAGCCCGGAACAGTTCCACCTGTTTGCGATTGTTCTTCGTTGCATTCCCCAGAATGATCGCCAGGATAACCATGCCCGCAAGAACACACAGTCCCAAGAACAGTTTCTGAATGGATGCATTTGTCTTTTTGTTTACATTTACGCTCAGCTTCCGTAATTCCATCGTTCCTTTCGCCCTCGTCCTTTCCTATCCTCCGGCACGTCTTCGTACTTTTACGGACAGAATACCCTCTGTTTCCTTCATCCTGCCTGTTGAGGCAAATGATTATACCGTGAACAGTGCTTCAAACTCTTCCCGGTTGATGCGTTCTTTTTCCAGCAGAAGGCTGGCACAGCTATGCAGTATCTCCTGATTCTCCAGAAGCATCTTTTTCGCCTTATCATAACAATCGTCGATGATGGCTTTGACCTCCAGGTCAATCACTCCGGAGATCTCCTCACTATGGCTCTTCGGATGTGCCAGATCACGTCCGATAAACACTTCATCGTCAGAATCGTCGTAGTTGATCACGCCAAGCTTCTCCGACATACCGTATTTGGTAACCATCCTGCGCGCCTCCTTGGTAGCGACCTTAATGTCGTTGGAAGCACCTGTGGTAATATCATCACTGCCGAAAATCAGTTCCTCGGCGATACGACCGCCCAGGGAAACCATAATATCCTGCAGCATTTTGCTCTTCGTTAAGAACATCTCATCCTTCTCCGGCAGCGGCATCGTATACCCTGCCGCCCCCATTCCTGTGGGGATAATGGATACCGTATAGACTGGTCCTACATCCGGAAGCAGATGGAACAGAATTGCATGTCCCGACTCATGGTACGCCGTGATTCTCTTCTCATGGTCAGAGATGATCTTGCTCTTCTTCTCACTGCCGATTCCCACCTTGATAAAGGAGTGTTTGATATCCTCCTGGGTAATAAACAATCTGCCACTCTTGGCAGCGAGGATCGCAGATTCATTCAGAAGATTCTCCAGATCCGCTCCCGTGAAGCCTGCGGTCGTCTGGGCGATCTGCTTCAGATCCACATCATCGGCCAACGGCTTCTTGCGGGCGTGCACCTTCAGAATCTCTTCCCGGCCGCCCACATCAGGCGTACCCACCGTTACCTTACGGTCAAACCGACCCGGTCTCAGGATGGCGGGATCCAGAATATCCACCCGGTTTGTTGCTGCTAACACGATAATTCCCTCGTTCACGCCGAAACCATCCATCTCCACCAGCAACTGGTTCAGGGTCTGCTCCCGTTCATCATGTCCGCCGCCCATACCGGTACCACGTCTTCTTGCCACCGCATCAATCTCGTCGATGAAGATGATGCAGGGTGCATTTTTCTTTGCCTCTGCAAAAAGATCACGCACGCGGGAAGCACCCACGCCGACAAACATCTCCACAAAATCAGAACCCGATATGGTAAAGAACGGAACATTCGCCTCTCCCGCAATTGCTTTCGCCAGCAATGTTTTACCAGTTCCCGGAGGGCCCTCCAGCAGCACACCCTTGGGAATTCTCGCGCCTACCTGTACATATTTCTCCGGACTCTTCAGGAAGTCTACGATCTCCTCCAGGTCTTCTTTTTCCTCTCTGAGACCGGCAACGTCCTGAAACGTCACGTTACTTCCGTCTGCAAGTCTCGCACGGCTCTTTCCGAAATTCATCATCTTGGCGTTGGTACCGCCACCGCCTCCGGCATTCCGCGCATTCAGCATGATAAAGATGAACACCAATACCACCAGACCCACCAGAATCGGGAAAAGATAATTCAGGAACCAGTTCTCCGAAGGAATATCCGTTACCTCCAGTTCAATCTCTCCCGCTTCCTTGTACTGTCTCGCCAGTTTCTCCACTTCTGTGATATCGGTTGCATACAGTAATTTTTTCTGGTCATTTTTGAAGATTACCTTCGCCACACCGGTAGGTGTCTCCTTGTTTGGCTGAATGGTAATCGACTCCACCTTCTTTGCTTCCAGATCCTCTGACAGCTGCGTATACTCGTAGGAATTATCCTCTTTATTCATTGTGGATATCCATACACATACGCCCAGCAATGCAGCGATCAGAAGAAAATACACTCCAAATCCTCTTGATTTCTTTTTCAACGGTCGTCTCCTCTCTATTTATCAGGATGTACAATTCCAATGTATGGCAGATTACGATATTTCTGATCATAATCCAGTCCGTATCCTACCACGAATTCATCCGGAATCTCAAAACCTGTATAATTTACTTCCACGTCCACCACCCGGCGGGACGGTTTATCCAAAAGCGTGCACAGCTTCACACTGGCAGGCTCCCGTTTGCGTAACATCTCCAGCAGATAATTCAGGGTACGTCCGGAATCCACAATATCCTCCACCACCAGAACATTCTTATCCTTGATGGAATCATCCAGATCCTTCACGATCTTCACCACCCCGCTGGACTTGGTGTCGCTGCCGTAGCTGGAAACGGACATGAAATCCAACGTTACCGGAACGGTGATTCTCTTGGACAATTCACACATGAAATAACTTCCGCCTTTCAGCACGCAGATCAGATGTATTTCTTTGCCTGCATAATCTTCACTGATTTTCGCTCCGATCTCCTGAATTCTTCTCTCCACCTCTTCTTCTGTCAAAAGTACACGAATTGTCTCTGCCATAACCGGCCCCTCCTCTTATCTGTACCTGTAAGATTTTCTCTGTCTGGTCTGTGATTTTGTAATACTGACTGATTCTGAGACCCACTGCCCACAGAACATGCTCTCCTTCCGTCAGGAAAAGAACACGATCCCTGTTCTCCCGGGGAATCTTCTCATTGACCAGATAATCCTGGCAACGTTTTCGCACGATGGGATGATTCTCATCACCGCGAATGGTCAGATAATCTCCTTTTCTCCTTCCGCGGATCGTCAGGAATCCCTTTATTTTATCATAGTCAAAGCATTTCGTATATGCTTTTTCCGGAACATTCCATTCATTTTCTCTGTCAAAAATCCGAAATACCATCTCCGGACCGGAATCTGTGTCCACACCGTCCTCCTGTGATCCCGACACCGGTTCCCGGAACACACCCTTTGCCGCAGGGGACACAAGCCACTGATTCCCTAGCGGGACGGCCAGTTCATCCCCCGGCTTCAAACCGGTCAGATCCACATCCGTGCTCTCCGCCGCTCCCCTGCATCCGGAACACTCCCCATGGACGATTCTCACTCCGTCATATTCCCGCACCGCCTCCAGATGATAGGGAAGATGGATTCGCTTTCCGACATCCCCGGACAACAGTCTGTATACCGACTCCATATGAGCAGCCGTAATATCCTTCCGTGAAGGAGTCAGATATCCCATACACTCCCTGACAACATACTTCTGCAGAATGACGGGGTGGGTTTGCAGAGCCGGCGCATCGATGAACAGCCCGCCGTCGCACATCCGGGTCACCTTTTCATAGATATCCCCTGCCTGGGCACTCATATATTCCTCAACCTCGGCAATCATGTCTGCGGCATCATTGATATGCTCCACCACCCGGTTACAGATATACTGATCCGCATAAGGGATGATATGATTCCGGATACGGTTTCTGGCATACATATCCTCCGCATTGGTCTCATCGGTACAATACCGGATTCCTGCCTCCTGCAGCAGAGACTCAATCCGGGCGCGATCCAGATACAGGATCGGACGGATAACGTGTTCCCGCATCGCACCGATTCCGGTCAGTCCCCTCAGTCCGGATCCCCGGAACAGGTGAAACAGGACCGTTTCTGCCCTGTCGTTCCGATTATGAGCCACCGCAATCTTCCCATGACCCCCAAACAGTTCCTGCAGGGTACGCTCAAACGCCTGATACCGGAGGATTCTCCCTGCCTCTTCCGTCGACAGATGATTCCCGGCAGCATACTGCATCACATCACAATCACAAATCCGGCAGGGGATCTTCCATTCCCCGCAGATCCCGCGGACATATTCCGCGTCCCGTCCTGCAGACTCTCGAAGATGATGATTCACGTGTACCACCGCAAGATGCAGTCCCAGCCGCTCCCGGACGGATTGTAGCAAAAAGAGAAGGCACATGGAATCAGCCCCTCCCGATACACCAACCACAATATTCTCACCCGTATCCAGCAGCGCATGCCGGCTACAATACTGCATAAACTCATTGATCATACAACCAATATATAGTTAAATCAGTCAAATTGCAATCCATTCTCCCAAATTCCCAACACCAGAACGGACATATCATCCCGTACTCTTCCCTGGGTTACATGCAGCACATAGTTCAGCAGAAAGTTAGCCAATTCGGTGGGATCCTGGTATCTGATCCGGCGCAGCAGTTCCTCGAATTCCCCCATATGATCCCTGCCTCCCAGACCTTCCACAATACCGTCCGACAGAAGTATTACATAGTCTCCGCTGCACAACTGGGTTTCTGTCCGTTCAACCTCCACACGATAGAATACGCCCAGCGGCAGATTGCCTGCCATCACGACCTCCAGAAGATCATCGCTCTTAATGTAGGAATTGCAGGATCCTACCTTGTTGAACTCGCAGACACCGGTATAACAGTCAATTCTGCACAGATCCAGCGTGGACAATTCTGCTTCTTCCTCCGACGCAAGCAGTACTCCATTGATCATCTGAATCGCTGCCTCCTGATCGAACCCTGCCTCCAGAAAACGTTCCATCAGTTCTACCACCATTTTACTGGCCCGGTTCGCCCGTTCTCCGCTTCCGGCACCGTCTGCCAGTGCGGCGTACACCAGTCCGTTCTTTTCGTCCATCACCATATAATTATCCCCGGACAGACGTTCTCCTTCCTTGACTGCCGTGGCAGCTCCGGTTTTCACATAATACCTGGCTTCCTCTTCGTAGATCACGCTCTGCTCGTCATGATTCAGCATTGTTATGCTCCCTTTGGACGGTTTCCATCTGATATTAAGATATGTTGACAGATAATCATTGATCCCCGCCAACGGTATCATGGCATCCTTCTCCGCCGCCCGCATGGAGACCACCAGCCGGTGGTATCCCCTGATATCCCGCATCAGAAGCAGATCCGTCATCAGAATACCCTTGCTTCGCAGTTCACGGCAGATTCTGCGCTGCAGGCGTTCCTCCACATAGATCCGCTCTTCCGTTTCGCAGGCCACATCATTCATAATATCTGCCATGTCGAATAGATGCTCTGCCAGCATGGTTCTGTTCTGTTCTCTGCGCCTTTCCTCCCATATCCGCTGACGTTCCTCCGGACTCGCGCATTCCAGCTCCGCCCCCGCTAGTACCATATCCGTATCCGGCTTCGGTATATCAAGAAAAGTCTTTGCAAGATTCCGGAAGGATTCCGAATAATTCATCAGACGGACCTTACCATACTCTCCAAAGACTCTGTTTTTCGATACAATCATTTCTCTGCGCATATCATTCCTCCACAACTGTTCCCGAAGGCTATTATACGCGATATCCACGGAATAATATGTAAAAAAAAGAAGTCGAAACGATAATTCTTTCGACTTCCCTTATTCCTGCTTGAAAATAATCTCGTCCGGATATACCAATCCAAGCCGCTGTCGTGCAATCTCTTCATAGTATGCTTTCGTCTTCGCATACTTCGCAAACTCTTCCAGTTCCTTCGCTCTCTCCTCTTCCGCTCTGATCTGCTCATTCAGGATTGCGATCTGCTCATCATAAGCAGCCTTTTTGGCTTTCAGAGACCGGCTGTTCACCGTGACGGCAATCATCAGCATGAGTACGACAACCGTTACCAGAAACATACCCAGACGATTCTGTCTGCCGCGTCGTCTTCTGCGTCCATATTGACCTGCGATAGCCACGTACTCACCCCTCCCCCTTGTGATGTTTACATAATCTTATTCTAAATACTTTTATGCAAACCGTCAAGCGGGTTTTACAAAATAGAATAAACTTTTTGAAAGGTTTGAAAACCGCTTTTCCAAGCCACTTTACAGGCTTTTTCACTAGATATATGGCCTTTTGGATGCCCGTTGACATAACAACCACAAGATGTTGTTGCATGATCTTTTTGTAACACAAGACAGTTAACATAACCCCTGCAAAAAAATAACCTCTGACCACCCCGCCGTTCCAGTCTTCCACGATCACAAAAGTGGCGATACCGGTCATGATCAGATAGATCAGATTCTCCGCAAACCGCATCATGATGTTATGGGGCACCACCGATCGCAGGATCAGAATCACATCATAACCCAAGGCAAGTCCGATTCCGAACAGAACGGAAACTGCAAAAAACATGATTTCATGCAGAACCTCCGGTGCAACGTCCGCCATCACCGGAACAGCCTCTTCAGGATGGATTCTTTTCTCATATGGGCAGAGGGATCCGATGAGTAGGATGCACTGTCGATGCGACCGTCCAGATCCAGCTCCCCTTTCTCCAACGTCAGCCTGCTCACATGCAGATCCTGTCCCTGCAGGGTCAAGATTCCCTGCTCCGTTTCCAGCAATACTTCCTGCGGGTCAAAGGATATTACATCGGTAACTCCCGTCAGATTGCAGACTCTACGGTTCATAATAATTGCTTTATGCTGTTTGCCGATCTGATTTCCATTCTCCATATTCTGTGCCCCCTTCCGGTCATTCTCTACAGAATATGCAGTTGTCCACTCAAATAGAACTACAGATACCGAAATAAATCCTTCGCATCCTCTTTGTGTATGGTCTCCTGAACATCCAGAACCTCCACCTTCACCTCTTTGTTGCCGAACTGAATGGTGATCACATCCCCTACTTTCACGTTGGAAGATGCCTTCGCCGGCCTGTCATTGATCAGAACCCGGCCCGCGTCACACGCCTCATTCGCTACGGTGCGCCGCTTGATTAACCTGGATACCTTCAAATACTTATCTAATCTCATCGTTCTCTCCTGACCGGAACAGAGCGTTCCCTAGTGAAGCTCCCGCGCCCAACGCGGCCGCACATGTAACCTTGTGCACCCTGCACGAATACGCCCGATTCCCATACGATCAAAAAGCGACTGCCCAAACAGCAGTCGCCCTTATCATCCCTCGGATTCAATACATTATTTTGCGTTTACCAAATCCTTTAATGCCTTGCCGGCTTTGAACTTAGGTGCTTTGGAAGCAGGGATTGTGATCTTTGCTTTGGTAGAAGGATTCAGACCCTCTCTTGCTGCTCTCTCGGATACCTCGAATGTACCGAAGCCAACCAAAGTAACCTTCTCGCCCTTTTTAAGTTCCTCTGCAACAACGTCTGTGAAAGCCTTAACTGCAGCCTCAGCGTCCTTCTTGCTTAATCCAGCTTTCTCTGCGATAGCTGCGCTTAATTCCGTCTTGTTCATTTAAATTTTCCTCCTCTTACTGAATTCTTCAGGATTATGATTCAATTTACGTGCCCTTAAGGCAAACGTCTACTATTAGTTATAGAGGTTTTTCCCCTGTTTGTCAAGGTATTTAGCCGATTTTGAGCCACGAATAAGCATTCCGGCATATATTATTCCGGGAAATCGTTTTCCGCGGATGCTTCGTAGTATTCTATCAATTTCTCAATCTCATCATTCAGAATCTGTTCGTTGGACAATTTTTCGATTCGGGCAATATCGGAAACAGTCAATAGTATTTTCCCCATCCGCTCCGCAATCATTCCCCTGCGGTCCTCTCCCGGAGATTCCGTACAATTCTGCAGGGACTGCACCTCATCGGCCAGCTGCAGCAGGCATGCTTCATAATTGTCGCGGGGTGCATACAGGGCATCGATTTTCTTTAACACCTTCGGGGCTCTTGTCAATGCCGGATGTTCCGTGGGAATCTCCCGGAGCGGAGACTCTACCCAGCTCTGCTGCTCTTTTTCCTGCCGCTTGATTGCCTCCCAGTTCCGTGAGATCGCTTCTTCGTCATCCGTATCCACATCCCCGAACACATGGGGATGACGGCGGATCATTTTCTCACAGATTCCGCCGATCACGTCCTCCATGGTAAACAAGCCCTCTTCCTCTGCGATTCTGGAGTGGAGTACCACCTGCATGAGAAGATCACCCAGCTCTTCTTTCATATTGTCCGGATTCTTCGTCTTCTGATAGATCCGGATTGCCGCCAAGAGTTCATTTGCCTCTTCCGTCAGACACGGACGGAGACTCTCGTGGGTCTGCGCCCTGTCCCAGGGACATCCGTGGTCGCTGCGCAGCTGCGCAATAATATCTTCCAACTCTTCCAGGCTGTAATGCTTCTGTTCCATACTCTCTATCCTTCCGGTATCTGTCTACTGCTCCAACGGCAGAAGCGTTGCAAAATGAAACATCTGCTCATGATCGGAGCCCTCCAGATTCACCGAGTAGTTTCTGGTCTGACAGCCGGTTTTGCGCAGTGTAATGATATAATTGCCGGAGGGCTTGCGGAATGATAGCGGCGCGATCCCCATATAGATCCCGTCCACATAGATCTCCACATCCTCGGGCGTTGTTATGGACACGGAATAATCCTGCCCGGCCGTACCCGAATCACCGCCGGCAGACGCGGA
>JAEDCX010000109.1 GCA_016293925.1 Lachnospiraceae bacterium
CCCGGCAGTGGGGAGACGAACACAGACACTGCGGAGCAGACCGGAGAGGAACAACCGGATTCCGGTACACCCGGCCGGCCGGACGAGGTATCCGGAACTCCGTTTGAACGGTACGGCAAATTATCCGTGTCCGGCACCACACTGGCGGATCAAAAGGGAAATGTGGTCCAGCTGAAGGGCGTCAGTACGGCAGGAATGGCGTGGTTCCCCCAGTATGTGAACAAAGAAGGCTTCCGGACCATGCGTGACGAGTGGGGAATCGAGATCATACGTCTTGCCATGTATACGGCAGAGTATGGCGGTTATTGCGTCAGTGATGACAAGCAGAAGCAGAAGATGAGAGACCTGGTGGACGAAGGGGTAGCGGCGGCCACCGAACTCGGTTTGTATGTGATCATTGACTGGCACATCCTGTCGGACAATAATCCGAATACCCATAAGTCGGAAGCAATCGCTTTTTTTGATGAAATGGCCCGGAAATACGGGGATTATGATAATGTGATTTACGAGATCTGCAATGAACCGAACGGAGGAACAAGCTGGGCGGATATCAAGTCCTATGCGGAAGAGGTTATCCCGGTGATTCGGAAATATAACTCCGATGCAATTGTTGTTGTGGGTACGCCGACCTGGTCGCAGGATGTAGATAAAGCCGCGGAGAATCCGATCACCGGATACGACAATATCATGTATGCACTGCATTATTATGCGGCAACGCACAAGGATGATCTGCGCAAGAAGCTTGCCGGTGCCATTCAGAACGGACTTCCTATTTTTGTTACCGAGTACGGTATCTGTGATGCCTCCGGGAACGGGTCCAATGATGAGGTGTCTGCGGCGTTATGGATGCAGCTTCTGGATGAGTGGAAGATCAGCAGCTGTATGTGGAGTTTGTCCAACAAGAATGAAACATGTGCTTTTTTCACGCCGGACAATAAGAGGACGGCAGGCTGGACCCAAACGGATCTGACCGCCTCCGGTAAGTGGTTTGTGAATATGATGCAGGGTAGTCTGGATCTGGTGGGAACCACAGGTATCACCGGGGAAGAGGCAGTGGAACAGGCCGGGAGCGGAAATGGCGGCGGATCACAGATGCCAGCGCAGGATAGTTTCCAGCAGGCCAGCGGAGAGGTCAATGTGAATGTTTCCACGGCGTCTACCTGGAATTCCGAAAAGGGATGCTGCTATCAGTACAATGTATCCCTGACCAATACCGGCGACACCGACAGGAAGAACTGGAATTTGAAGATCTCCTTCTCGGAGAAGGTGGAGCTGGATCAGTGCTGGTGCTGTGAGGCAGCGGTATACGGCACGATGCTGGTGATTACGCCAAAGGATTGGAATAATACCCTGGAGGCATCCAAGTCGCTGGGAGATATCGGGTTTATCGTGGCGGCAGACAAAGAGATCAATATCGTCAGTGTGTCACTGGAGTAATGGGAATCATGAAATATGAGAATGTATGTGATGGGGTGTTCATAGAACGCCCCAATCGTTTTATCGCCTATGTGACGGTAGATGGGAAAAGAGAAACAGTGCATGTGAAAAATACCGGCCGCTGTCGGGAATTGTTGCTGCCGGGCGTTTCGGTTCTGCTGGAGAAGGCGTCGAATCCGGACAGAAAGACGCCCTACGACCTGATCGGTGTGTGGAAAGCGAATCTGGGATGGGTGAATATTGACAGTCAGGCACCCAATCGTGTGATGAAGGAGTGGCTTGCACTGCATGATTATGACCGGATACAGCCGGAATATACCTACGGACGGTCCCGGATTGATTTCTATCTGGAGAAGAGAGGAGAACCTGACGCTCCGGTGGAGAGAATTCTCCTGGAGGTGAAGGGGTGTACGCTGGAGATGGATGGGGAAGGCTATTTTCCGGATGCACCGACGGAAAGGGGAATCAAACATCTGAAGGAACTGGCGGCTGCCGTTTCTCAAGGCTATCGCTGCGTTCTTGCCTTTGTGATCCCCATGGAAGGGGTCCGGGTGGTACATGCCAATGTGGCAACGCACCCGGAATTCGGTACGGCTCTGCAGGAAGCTCAGGCAGCAGGTGTGGAGATCTGGTATCTGCCTTGCCGGGTAGAGCGGGACAGCCTTGAGATTACGGAGCGGATTATTGCGGAGTGATCAGGCGGAATTCTAATGCGACCCGGCGAAGTTCAGGTGCAATATCCCGATCCCCGACCACATTCAGCATCGGAAATCCGTCTGCCGAGATATGGACACGGTGGATGGCGCTGCAACGCATGTTGTATTTCTCCCGTTCCTGGGCATGGTAGGCGATCATCCATTTTCCCTCGGAATTCCGGAAAAAGGAATTGTGTCCCGGTCCCTGAATTCCGGGTACGGACAGGGAGTGGAACATGGCGGTAGGAAGCTTCATCCAATTCTGCGGATCGGTCAGATCGGAATGCACATCGGCAATGTGATAGCCGACTGCGTAGAGATAACCGCAGGCATCTCCGCCGGAGTGCGCCAGATAGATCTGATTCCCCAATACCAGTGCATAAGGTCCTTCGTTGTTAATGGTGCCGTTGGTATTCTCCCAGCCATATTCCGGACGGCTTAAGAGCACCGGTTCGGAAGTGAGCATCCAGGGTCGCTCATCATTAATTCTCGCAATATAGAGCATGGAGCCGGTATCTGCCGGCGTTCCGATGCCATGTCGGTAAGACCAGCACACGTAAGAGCCGGAGTCGACATGAATATACGTCATGTCAAGGGTAATACCGTCCTTGGCAAGAGGTCTGCCGTCTGCACGACAGATTCTGATTGGTGTCTCCCAATCTGCGGGGTTCATGATATTGCCACCTGCACGCAGATGCATCAGATGACACTGTGGTCCCCATTGGGTTCCGCTGACGGCAAAAAGAATATACAATTCGCCGTGGATGACGTGGAACTCCGGCGCCCAGAAGGTCTGACAGAAGCCGCGCGCTTCATCGTGGCCAAGAATGCAGGATTCCTGTGCGGATCCGTTGAAAAGCTCCGGAATCGTAGGTGCGGTACGCACGAACAGACCGATATCGTTTACGTTGTCGTTAGTTGCAAGGAAATACCATGCGTTGTCCCGGTAAAAAAGAACAGGATCCGCATAACCCGGTGCCAGAGGAAACCCTGTGTCGATCGGCGTCAGTGTCCCGTGGATCCGATAGGTTCCCCTGCCGGTGGGCGCAAGACTTCCCATATCCCAGGATACGTTTCTGGTATCCGTGGAGCCGTCGGAATAGGTGATTGTGGCAGGAATACGGGACAATGCATCAGCAAGGGCATCGACTGCGCTGCCGGACAATACATGTGCAAGGGATTCCCCCACCCGGCTGG
>JAEDCX010000110.1 GCA_016293925.1 Lachnospiraceae bacterium
CTGATCATAGACCCGTCCGGCAATTCGTGCCACCTACGTTTCGTAGAGTACGGATGCCGTCTGAATGCGTTCTTCAATGA
The DNA here is from genome assembly GCA_016293925.1 of Lachnospiraceae bacterium. GTDB lineage: Bacteria > Bacillota > Clostridia > Lachnospirales > Lachnospiraceae > RGIG4034. Next base: position 81 of record JAEDCX010000110.1, read on the forward strand.
TAATCCGGTATCCATTATTTTGCTTTACATGATATCTGATGGACGTCAATTCTGTAAACAGCCACATTCTCGAGCATTTTATCATGATAGTGCCATTCCGAACGCTGTGTCGTCTGCTTCATCAATGCATTCAGTCCGATTTTCTTTTCTTCCGTATCTTCTACAAGCTGCAATCTTCCTGTACCGACCACGCTTTGAAAAGCTGCAGAATAGTCACAGGCCGTTTCATGTTCCAGCAATCTGTATTTCCCATCGATCTCAAATCCTACTACCGGATTGGATTTACTCAGTTCATATTTTCTCCCCGCTTTGGCACCATGAAAGTAAAACGCATAGGTGTCATTCTCATAACGATATCCATAATTCACGGGTACAATGTAAATATCCCCATTATCATAAAAAGCAATCCGAAGTATCTGTTCTTCTGCCACAAATGCTTCTATTTCGCTTTTGTCTGTAATCTCTCTGTCACTTCTTCGCATATATCCACCCCATAACTTCGTAAGCTGTAATCAAAACATTTCAGGTTCAGAAGTAGAACAACTCCTCGAACTTGCGATCCAATGCAATACACAGAACAAGCGCCAGTTTCGCCGTCGGCCCAAACTGTCCGGTTTCGATGGAACTGATCGTATTCCTCGAAACGCCGACCATCTCAGCCAGTTCCGACTGGGACAAGCCCTTTTCCATCCTTGCCTCTTTGATGCGATTGTGTAGAATCAGTGTATCTTCCATGCGACCTATCCTCTCAGACTCATGATAAACCCAATTGTACAGAGCAGGCAAAGTCCGTAATATACAATCGTCACGAGAATCTCATGACGCTTTTTCCCTTTGATGGACTTCACAAGGAATACCGTGCCCAGAATGCTAAAGTTCACGACCCAGCACCCCCAGTTGATGGTGTTTGTGAATATGCCCTGCAACACACAGATCAGACAGCACACCAGACATCCCACTATGTAGGCAACTCGCCCTGCCTGTCTTATATATTCCGCTTCCGCAATGTCCTGATTCTTATTCTCTCTTCTGCTGGCAGCTAAAATCTCATCTCTATCCATAGATATCCTCCTCGCCAAGTTTTGCTTGCACCTTTATTACAGTCATGCCAAGTTTTATTTGCATTATATCTGTGCCAAGTTTTGTTGTCAATGTTTTTTTGCAAAGTTTTATTGGCATGAGAGGAAAGGAACATCCGCAATTACCTATCGTCATCCGTTGGCAGATGAATCTCTATTTTATACTGATCCTCAATCAGCACGTAATTTACCTGATATTTCTCAGCAAGTTCCCGGGTATGTGCATTCTCCTTTAATACGCTTTCCATCGTACACCATTCGTCGTCCAAGCGATCTTCGATAACACCGGCGTATCTCTTGATGTCCCCGAAATGATTTTTGATATAGTCCGCACTCATGACAAGACAATAATATTGAATGTGATCCAGATATTCCTTTTCAAAGTCCTTTGACCAGTCAAACGGAATATAACACCCCTCCACGATCAGATTCTGCTTGTTTTCTATAGCCGTTTTCACCATTTCACACACAATTGGCCATAAATACTCCGTCAGGTCTGCATCATCACTCATTGGTGTAAGCTCTGTATTCCCGCTTCTGATCAGTCCCATCTTCAAATGATCGATTGACAGATAAGGGAAATGATATTTTTCAAGTAATCTCTGTGCAAGTGCGGTTTTGCCTGTATGGGATGCTCCCGCAATTAAAATAATCATCACGCTCCCCCTATTCTCTAGGCTTCATTCATGCTTCCGATCTCCAACAGATTCCCTTCGGGATCCGCCACATAGAAATTACGGATGCCAATATTCGTTCTTAACAGGCGGCTTCCATGGCGGAGGACATAGTAATGTCGTTCGCCCAATATCAGGCAGCACATCATAGATGGAACATCCCATAATCTGTTCAAAATATTCTTTGTTCTGAAAGGTAATGTCCCAGCCTTTGATATATGTCTCCATAATGCCGTATCTACGGGTTACGTCGACAAATCTCTTTTCCAGGATAACAAATCCATAATCGGTTGCTAACGCATCACATATTTGAATCAACTTGTCATAATCATCTTCTTCGCATTGCAGTATATATTCTTTTATGCATCTTTCTTCCTCGGTTATCGGTTCGTAACGAAACTCCTCCTTCATAAGCGGATAAGAATGCGTCATACATATCCTGGCCACTTCATCCCAACCTTGATCCGTTGAATACCGATATCCTTCATAAACATGCTTCGGAATATTTACAATTCCGACTCTACGGCCAATATCATGTAATAAGCCCAAAATATACGCTTTATTCTCATCAAGATCCGGTAACTTACGTGCAATATTTCTCGCCGCAATGCCGACGTTGACGGAGTGTTTTACCCATGGACCGGGATTGAACTCTTCTGCCAGTTTTAATTCTTTTTCCGCCTCTTCAATTGTAGGTAACATTTCTGTCCCTCCCCAAACATGTATCTATCGTTCTGATTTGACCAATGCATAATAGCAGGCATCGCAAATCCCCTGATTATTCCAATCCGCTTCGCGCAGTGTCCCCTCATACTTCATCCCACATTTTTGCATCACTTTACCCGAATTGGGATTGCGCGGGTCATGTCTTGATTCAATTCGGTTTACGCCTACAACATCAAACAAATAATCCATCACCGCGCGCAACGCTTCTGATGTTATCCCTTGGTTCCACCATTCTCTCCCGATGCAATAACCGATATGAACCATTGCGATATCCTCTTTCCTGTCCACCACACCAATATCTCCAATCGGCTCATCCCCGTATTCTTTCACGCAAATAGCCCAATGGTAGGTTTTCTCATCGGAATATTGGTTAACCCAATCGTCCATTACGCTTTGACTTATTTCAAGGCCAGAGTGAGTTGGCCACATTAAATACTTCGTCACTTCATCATCCGAAGCCCAATTCCGATACATGGCAGCGGCATCGCGCTTCTCATATCTCCGTAAAATCAGCCTCTCAGTTTCCAGTCTCTGTGTTCCTGTATGTTTCATACAAATACTCCTTTTGTCTGAATACGCAGTGATATCCGGACTTGTATTTTACATACAACGACTTCCGTTTTTCAGGTTCATCGATACAGGTAATATAGAAAACATCCCCTCGCTTAACGGATGCAACCGGTTCCATCACCAACGCAATTCTATTATAATATGTCACCGTTCTTTTTACCAGCATAAG
>JAEDCX010000053.1 GCA_016293925.1 Lachnospiraceae bacterium
GAACCGGTTCGCCGCTCCGGGAATTCCTGTATGTGGATGATATGGCGGATGCCTGTGTCTTCCTGCTGGAGCATTACAGCGGAGACGAACATGTCAATATCGGTACCGGGGAAGAGATCAGTATCCGACAACTGGCGGAGACGATCCGTAGAATCGTGGGGTATTCCGGGCAGATTCACTGGAATACAGATATGCCGGACGGAACTCCCAGAAAATTGACGGACGTCAGTAAGCTTCACAGCCTTGGCTGGACGCATCGGTATAGTCTGGAAGAAGGGATTCGAAGCGCATATGCTTCTTTCCTGGAGGAGAGAAAAACTGCTCTGCGTGAGCATTGATGGATGAGGTGTGTGATGACAGTATACGGAGTGATCTTGGCCGGAGGTGGCGGAACCAGATTCTGGCCTTTGTCCCGTAAGGATCTGCCGAAGCAGTTCCTGAATCTGACGGGATCGGATCTCATGATCAATGAGACCATTGAAAGAATTCATAAAATCACCGGAAAAGAGAATATTTTCGTGGTAACCGGCAGGAATCAGGCGGAGCTTGCCGGCAAGGTTACCGGAGAGAGGCTGCTTCCGAATCATATTCTCGCGGAGCCGGCAGCACGGAATACGGCGGCCTGCATTGGGTATGCGGCGATGGAGATCCTACGCAAATACGGTGACGGTGTGATGTGTGTTCTCCCGTCGGATCACTATATCAGGGACGAAGAGGCGTATGCGGAAACCTTGTCCAGAGCTGTCCGGGTTGCGGAACAGACGGATGCGCTGGTGACTATCGGAATCAAACCTGCTTTTCCGGCTACGGGCTACGGCTACATCAGATATGAACAATCCGAGGACGGAACCATTCGGGGTGAGGGGCAACCGGGGGATGATTGCGACATTATTGCGTACCATAACGTAAGGGAATTCGTGGAGAAACCGGATCTTGCCACTGCAAAAGGTTATGTGAAGGACGGACACTATTCCTGGAACAGCGGAATGTTCGTATGGAAGGCGTCCGTGATATTGGATCAGTTTGAGAAACTTCTGCCGGATATCTATCAGTATCTGTGTGAGATCGGCGAAGCCATGGGAACCGGGGCAGAACAAAGCACCATCGACAGAGTTTATCCTGTGATTCCGAAGATTTCGATTGACTACGGAATCATGGAACGTGCCGACCGGGTTGTGATGCTGGATGGCGATTTCGGATGGAGCGATGTGGGAAGCTGGGATGCGCTTCCGGCACTGTATCCGACGGATGAGAATGGTAATGTGCTCTATGGAGAGCAGATTCATATAGATACCCACAACTGCATTTCCTATGCGAAAACCAAACTGATTGCCGCGCTGGGAGTGGAGGATCTGATTATCGTGGAGGCAGACGATGCCGTACTGGTGTGCCGCAAGGATATGGCGCAGCAGGTAGGTAAAGTGGTGGAGCAATTGAAGAGCACCGGTAAGGATCAGTTCCTGTAATTCCTTTTTGTTACTTAGGGAGATCGGAAAGGAATTCGATGGAGAGAACGGCAGAAGCAAAAGCAGGAGAAAAAGAAAACTTCGCGATGAATAAATATATATATTTTCCGAAACTGTGCTATAATGGTTGTACGTTAACGATAAAGTGATGAATGGACAGTTGATGGAGGAGATAAAGTGGAGGCTTGTGGGCGAACGGATGCTGAGGAGCTTGCACATATTGCTGCGTGGATGCTGGATTTGGGGGTTCCAAGACATCTGAATGGATACGAATATTTAAGAGAGGCGATCCGGTTGACCAATCGGGATATGTCGCTGGTGAGCAGTGTGACGAAATTGCTCTATCCCATGGTGGCCAAGAAATACGGCGTGACAACTTCAAAGGTGGAGCGGGCGATCCGCAGTGCGATCGAAGTGTCCTGGGGAAGAGGAAAGGTGGAATTGTTTGAGGAATTGTTCGGCTATTCCAGGCAGACGTCCGAAAACCGGCCGACGAACAGCGAATATATTGTACGGGTTGCGGATGCGATCCGGATGAATGATTAAATGGAGAAGTATGTGCTTCCGCGGAAGTGTATACTTCTCTTTTTGGCTGTTCTGTGGTAAAGTTATCCATGTGAGGTGTATGGAATTATGATGTCAACAATGATTATGGCGGCGGCGTTTCTGGTGATCCCTGCACTGCTTGGGACTGCGTTCTGCCGATTGGCGGAAGGCGTGAGCGGCAAGGATGCGGGAAACGGGACGGGAATATACCGGAGCAATGGGTTTGCTGTCTGCACAGGACTGATGCTGATGATGGCGGCAGCGGAACTGCTGCTGGTGTTCGGAATCAAGCAGGACAGAACACTGGAAGAAATAACACGGTGGTTTCTGCTGCTGTGTTGCGGAATAACGCTGGCGGCCTTTGTACTGTCCGTGAAGCGGATCGGATGGATGTTTGACGCAATGCGGAAAGTATGGGAACCGGGACCGTACAAATTCCTGCTGCTGATGATGCTGGTTCTGCTGTTTGCGTCGGTTGTGGTGTATGCTCCCTGGAATCGAACGGATACCGTGCAGGAAACGGTACATACCACACTGGTGACGGGAACGTTGTACCAATACAATCCGCTGACAGGAATGGAGATGGGGAACGGTATGTACCCTGTCTGTCAGGTGATGACGGCACCGCTGTTCGATGCGGTTCTGATCGGGATCGCAGGACAGGATGTGGCGGCAGCTATGGAGTATGTACTTCCATGCCTGCTTCTTCTGCTGCATCTGATGGTGATGTGGCTTCATGCACAGGACAGTGTCTGTCCGGGAAGATATATGGTGCTCTATTGTCTGGTCCTGTTGTTTTCAGGGAATCGTTTGGGGAATTACGGCTTCGCGATGCTGCATCAGGGACATCTGGGCAATACCATGGTAATCGGCGTGATTCTGCCGTTCGCGCTGCATCTGATCCTGCACTGCCGGGAACGGATGCGGTGGTACTGCAGGCTGCTGCTGTGGGGAGCGGTGGGACTGGCACTTGTCATGAACACCAATCTGACCACCATGGCGGATCTGCTGATTCTGCGGAACAGGGCATCGGCAGCCATAACCCTGGCTGTGATCATCCTGTGCGGTCTGTATCTGCTGCACCATGATTTTTTCGGGGAGAAAAGAAATATTTTCCGATTCGGGGCAGCAGTCCTTGTGATGGGGATTATCGGAGGATATCCGTTCTTTGCCGCATGGGCGGGAACGGAGCTGATAGAGCATTCCGGAAGAAGAGGACGTGTGGGAGCCGGTCTCGGGCTTGTCATTGTGCTGGTGGGAGGCGTGTTCCTCCCTGCCCGGTCGGATGCGGTCCGGCGGAGCAGGGGGACTACCGGGGAAGAACGGGTGATTGCCTGTGTTTCCGCATATGCGGGAGAGCATGGCGGACGGGTGAAGATGGCGGTACCGGGAGGGGTTACGGAGCTTGCCAGGAAAACCGACGGGAATATTCTTCTGCCCTACGGCAAGGATTACTGGATTCCGGGCGTCAATGAGGAAATCGGAGATATTTACGACGATGAAGCCTACGCATTGTATGCGAACATGGTGGAAATGGAGTCTGGGGACATTGATGAAGACGGAATGCTGCGGATTGCCACGTTTGCAAGCGACACCGGCTGTGACATTCTGATTACAACGGAGGAACTTCCGGAGAGCGCATTTTATGAGCAAATCCAGAAAATAGATAGATATATCGTCTATTCTGTGATAAAATGAGATAATAAATGTTTGGAGGAATGCCATGGAATTGTTAAGTGTCATTGTACCCTGCTATAATGAGGAGGAGAATGTTCCGTACTTTTACGAGGAATTGATGAAACAGGAAGCTTTTTTTCATGGCAAAGAAGTGGAACTGGAGATCATCTATGTAAATGACGGCTCCAAGGATCATACGGTGGAGGAAGTGAAGAAACTTCACGAGCGGGACGAGAGGGTACATCTTGTCTCCTTTTCGCGGAATTTCGGGAAAGAAGCAGCTATATATGCCGGACTGCGGAAGGCGAAAGGCGATTATGCGGTTCTGATGGATGCGGATCTGCAGGATCCGCCGTCCCTGCTGCCGGAGATGTTCGGGTATGTGGAGGAAGGCTATGATTCCGTGGCTACACGCCGTGTGAACCGCAAGGGAGAGCCGGTGATCCGGTCCTTTTTCGCCAGGAGATTCTACGGTCTGATGCGTCGAATCTCCAAAACAGAGATTGTGGATGGCGCGAGGGACTACCGCCTGATGACGCGGCAGTACGTGGATGCGGTTCTGTCGTTATGCGAATATAACAGATTCGTCAAGGGAATCTACGGCTGGGTAGGTTTTGAAACAAAATGGATAGAATATGAGAATATCGAGAGGGCAAAAGGAGAGACAAAATGGTCCTTCTGGAAATTGCTGAAATATTCCTTTGACGGGATTGTGGCGTTCTCCACGGCACCGTTGGCGCTGGCTTCCATATTCGGCATTTTCTTCTGCGTCCTGGCGTTCCTGCTGATTATTTTCATCATAATCCGCACGGCGGTGTTCGGGGATCCTGTAAGCGGATGGCCCTCCCTGGTGTGCATTATTTCCATGATCGGTGGCGTACAGCTATTCTGCCTGGGCGTTCTGGGGCAGTATCTGTCGAAAACCTATATGGAAGTGAAGAAGAGACCTATCTATATTGTGAAAGAGGAATTGTAGGGAGAAAACGGATGATCAGTATTGTGATTCCTGTGTATAATGCGGACCGGTTTCTGCGGGAGACGATTGATTCGGTGCTGGCGCAGACCTATACGGATTGGGAACTGATTCCGGTGGACGACTGTTCTTCGGATGAGAGCCGGAAGATTCTTGCAGAATATGAGAGGACGGATTCCAGAATCCGGCCGGTATATCTGGATTCCAATGTGGGGGCGGCGGCTGCCCGCAATGAGGGAACCGTGCGTGCCCGGGGCGAGTATCTTGCGTTTCTGGACGCAGATGATATCTGGGTAAAGGAGAAACTGGAGCATGAGCTTGCTTTCCTTCAGGACAAGCAGGCTGCGTTTGTGTTCACGTCCTATGAATTTGCAGATGAACACGGAGTGGGAACCGGCAAAATTGTGAAGGTGCCTGCAACATTAAGCTATCAACAGGCCTTACGGAATACAACAATTTTCACATCCACGGTTCTGTTTCACCGCGGGAAGATCTCGACAGAGTATCTGATGATGCCGCAGGTGAAAAGCGAGGATTCTGCTACCTGGTGGCAGATTCTGAAAACCGGTGTGACGGCGTACGGACTGAATGAGAATCTGGTATTGTACCGCAGAAGCAGGAATACCCTGTCCTCCAACAAACTGGAGGCTGTCCGGAGAATCTGGTATCTCTATCGCAGGGTAGAGGGGCTGAATGTGTTCCAAAGTTGCCGGAATTTTGTGGGATATGCGTTCCGGGCTGTGTTACGAAGGGTGTAAGAAGATGAAAAAGATGGAGTCCTTGAAGCGAATCATGCTGCTGTTTATGTCCGCAATCTGCATTGCGGGACAGACGTATGTGTTCGCATATGTATGGTTTGATTATTATTCGGAATTGATCTGGAAGAGATACTATATGAGAGGGCATGTAATGATTATCGCATTTTTTGCGATTCTGCTGCTTTTCTTTTCCAGACTGTATGGCGGATTACGGATCGGTTATCTGAAAACCACGGAAGTTGTCTTTTCCGAGATGTTTGCCACCATCTGTGTCGATGTGATTATTTATTTCGTCATCGTCATGTTGTCGCTCCGCATCGTTCCGCCCCAGCAGATCGGTGTCATGTTTGTGATACAGGCGCTGTTTGATGTGGTGTGGATCAATCTCTGTACATGGATTTATCGGAATATTTTCCCGCCGAGGGATCTTCTGGTCATATACGGAGACAGGCCGATTGAGGATATACTGGCGAAGTTTGACAGCAGAAAAGATAAGTATAATGTCTGCAAATGTATGAATATCAGTGAAGGGGTGGAGAAGATCTGCACCGAGGCATGCGAGCGGTATGACGCAATTGTGCTGTGGGATCTGCCCAGCGAGACCCGTAATAAGATTCTGAAATTCTGCTACGGGAAATCCATTCGCGTCTATCTGATGCCGAAGATTCCGGACGTGATCGTAAAGGGTGCGGAGCAGCTGCATCTGTTCGATACGCCGATTCTTCTGGTGAGGGAGTACCAGCTGACGCTGGAGGAACGTTTCTTCAAGCGGCTGATCGATATTGTCTGTTCGTTGATTTTGACGGTGATCGCTGCTCCTTTCATGCTGATTACCGCTCTTCTGGTGAAACTGTATGACGGGGGTCCCGTCTTCTATAAGCAGGTACGCTGCACCGTGGACTGCAGGGAATTCAAGATCCTGAAGTTCAGAAGTATGCGGCAGGATGCGGAGAAGGACGGCGTTGCCAGACTGGCAAAGCAGAATGATGACCGCATTACGCCCATTGGCAGAATCATACGGAAGATCCGTTTCGATGAGCTCCCCCAGCTTCTGAATATTCTGAAAGGGGATATGTCGTTTATCGGACCGAGACCGGAACGGCCGGAGATTATCAAACAGTATCTGGAGGAGATGCCTGAGTTCATCTTCCGAACCAAGGTAAAGGCCGGACTGGCGGGGTATGCACAGGTTTACGGCAAATATAATACGACACCGTATGACAAATTGAAACTGGATCTGTTCTACATCGAGAACTACTCTCTGTGGATGGATCTGAAACTGATGTTGCTGACACTGAAGATTCTCTTCAATCCGGAGAGTACGGAAGGGATCAGCGATACGCAGGTTACCGCCCTAAAGAGTGAAGAGGATAAATAGTAAGAGGACATGGAAGTGGGCATGGAATGTGACAAGAGGTTGAACAGACGGAAACTGATATTCCAGATCATGAATAAACTGTGGCTGGTTGCAGTGGCAGCGGTGGCCGGAGCTGTTCTTGCGGCCGGGATCTATTATGCGAAAGCGATTGTGAAGCAGCCGGAACGCTACGAGGCGAAGTTCACCATCTATCTGACCTTCGAGGAAGAAGGGGCGGAGGTGAATATTCAGTATTACAATTCCTATACCTGGAAGGAACTGGTAAAAGATGATCCGATCATGGATTATGTCATGGCGCATCTTCCGGAGGATTACTCCCGGGATGAGGTGAACCGTGCAGTGGAGATGAGTACACCTTCGGATGTCAGGGTTCTCCTGGGAACGGTTACAACATCTGATCCGGTCAGATCAGAGACCATTGCGCAGGCCATGGCAGGCGGAATCCTGCATTTCCGGGATAAGGTAGATGTGTTCACGGATATGGAATTGTGGCGGATGGATCCTGCGCGAAGAGTGCTGATCGATGCAGAAACGGTGCGGGTGGCCGTTGTGGGCGGCGTTCTCGGAGCGCTTGTCGCACTGGTTGTCTTGTGGATCTATTATCTGACCGCGGATCGGATCGATACGACAGAGGAGTTCACGGATCGATTCCGGATTCCTGTCATCGGGATCTATGATAGGAATGGACAGCCATTTGTCCCGAATGAGGAGGAAGCAAACCGGAAGCAATTGCTAATGGAGGGAGTAACCGCGGTGATTGATCTGGATGCAGAAGCAGAGAACATATCTGTTTATGCGGACCCGGACAGCACCTATCACTGCTCCGTCTACCGGTATGATGCGTTAGAGAGCAGAAGCTATGATGAGGTTCGGCGTGCGACGGCTGTCATCCTGGCGGTTCGTGCGTCCAGACCGAACGGGAATGCTGTGCGGCATGCCATCAGCCAGCTGGAGATACAGGGGATTCACCTGACGGCGGCCATCCTGTGTCGTGGGGACAGGCGTTTCCTGAAGAAATATTACGGAAAGCGAAAATGACCGGTATTGTACCGGCGGATAGGTATCGCGGTGGTAAACAGTCGGACAAGGAGTTGTTGGCCTATGAATTTGCAGTTGCTTGTGGCAGCGGTTGATAAAAATGTAGTTGCTCTGTCGAATGACATGAATATCGGTTCGGATGCCGTGATCTGTAATCAGGGTTCCGAATTCAGCCGCGTGTCTTACAAACACAGAGGATATACTGTGGACACGTATTCCTTTACGGAGAAGGGCGTGGGGTTGAATCGAAACAATGCGCTGATGAGAGCCTCTGCCGATATTGTGCTGTTTAGTGATGATGATATTGTATATACAGACGATTACCGGGAGAAAGTGCTGGCGGAGTTTGAACGGAATCCGAAGGCGGATATGATCCTGTTTCAGGTAGATGTGGAGGAACGCAGGCGTACGTACGAGATTACGGGATACGGCAGGGTTCGCCGCTATAACTGTGGACGATATCCAACATACAGTATGGCTGTGAAATTGGACAGGGTTCGTCGTGAGAACATCACATTCTCACTATTGTTCGGCGGTGGAGCGAAGTACAGCAACGGGGAAGACAGTCTGTTTATTCATGATTGTCTGAAACACGGGTTGCGGGTATATAAGGCGCCGGTTACCATCGGACGGGAGACGCCCAGGGAATCCACCTGGTTTCAGGGCTATACGGAGAAGTTTTTCTATGACAGGGGAGTTCTGTATGAGTCTCTGTATGGAAGACTGGCCGGTCTGATGGCGAGGCGATTCCTGTTCCGGAACAAATCGACGATGTGTCAGTCGATTACCGTGAAAGAGGCTTCCGCGTTGATGAAAAAAGGAATACGGGAGGCCGGAGAGGCAAGAAAGGCATGATTTTCTATGGGTTACTTGCCTTGGTGACGTGTGCACTGGCATATCCGATCCAATGTGCGGGGAAAATAGACAGAACAGAGGAAAGAAGGATGGCACTGAACAGATTGTTGCTCGGTGTCCTTTTTGTGATTCTGTTTATGGTATCCGGTCTGCGGGATCATGTGGGACATGATTACGAGAATTACATTTATAATTTTCATGAGTTGTATCATGGGGCGTATGTCGTAACAGAGCCCGGGTACAACCTTTTTGTAAAATTCATGTACGATCTGATGGGACATGAGTATTATCAGGTCTTGTTTGCAATCTTTTCGTTGGTGACGGTGTGGGTGTTTCTGCGGGCGATCTACCGGAAGAGTGAGTGGTTTTTCTTAAGCTTTTTCCTTTTCTTTACGCTGGGCTTCTATTTTAATTCCTTCAGTACCATCCGATATTATCTTGTGCTGGGGTTTACCCTGTTCCTGATTGACTGGGTGCTGGAGAAAAAAATCATATCGTTTCTTATTGCGACGGCACTGCTGGCACTGTTTCACAAATCTGTTCTGATGATTATCCCGGTGTATCTGCTGGCACGGATGCCCTGGAAAAAGTGGTTTCTGATTGCAATGACGGTGGGCGCATCTGCGTTGTTGATTTTCCACGATTTCTTTATGTCAGTAGTGCTCAGGTTATATCCGTCTTATGTAGGTACGGTGTATCTGGAGGATACCGGAACCAGTATCATGGGGATCATTCGGTGTGTTGCAGTCATTGTGCTGTCCCTTCTGTTTTATCGTGAAACGATTCAGGGGGATCTGCGGAACCGTTTTTATCTGAAACTGAATTATATTGCGTTACTGATCTATGCCTTCGGGTTCCTGATTCCGATGATCTCCCGGGTTGCCTATTATATGACGGCCTGTCAGATCCTGCTGGTACCGGGGATTATTACGAAGATCACGGATGACAGAAAGCGCAGATGGATTACCGGTCTGACGATTGCGGGCGGAATATTGTATTGTGTGGTTTATATTTGGAAGCTTGGTCCCGGTCACAATCTTGTTCCGTATCATTCCGTATTGATTCCGTGGAAAAGGTAGGAGGTTGTATGAAGAGGCGTTTTTCCATTGTCGTGACAGCTTTGAATCCGGGCGAAAAGCTGGAAGAAACTGTCCGAAGTATATTGCAGCAGACATATCAGAACTATGAGATCGTAGTGAAGGACGGTCTGTCCCGGGACGGATCGGTGGACGAATTGGAATGTAGATATCCGGAGGAGCCCCGGCTTCGTATCTTCCGGGAGGCGGATCGAAGCATCTATGAGGGAATGAATCAGGCGATTGCGCACTGCGAGGGCGAGTATTTGTTCTTTTTGAACTGTGGGGACCGGTTCTACGATGCCAATGTGCTGGAGCAGGTGGATGCATTTCTTTCCGGAAGCGGGGAAGAGATTGGCATTGCATATGGTAATCTGTATAACGAGACGACCGGATCACAGATCACCCCTGCACCTGTGATGAATGATTTCGCCTGTTACAGGAATGTTCCCTGTCATCAGACCTGCTTCTATCACTACAGCATGTTTGAGAAGCGGGTGTACGAACCGAAATACAGGGTGCGGGGGGATTATGAGCATTTCCTGTGGTGTCATTTTGTACAGAAAGCAGCGATTCGCTATATGGACGTCATAGTATCTTACTATGAGGGAGGCGGCTTCTCTGAGACAAAGGCAAATGTGAAGCGTTCCAAACAGGAACACAGAGAGATCACCGCACAATACATGAGCCCATGGAAAAGAGCAGGATACCGGACGATCCTGATTCTGACACTGGCGCCCCTGCGTAGTGCGATTGCCGGACAGCCGAGGCTGTCGAGGGCATATAACAGGCTTAAGAAATTCGTTTACGGGAAGAAGAGAACGAAGAGCTGATAGGAGGATTGGCAGGATGGGAACGGAAGCAAAAAAGATACTGTGGATCATGAATACCCCGCTGCCCGGAATCATGGATCAGCTGGGAATACAGAATCATCACAAGGAGGGGTGGCTTGCCGGACTGTATGGGGCTGTATGTGAACATGCACCGGACCTTGCGGGGAGTATTAAACTTGCATTTCCGATGAATGCAGATTTGTTAAAGCAGAAATTAACTTATCATCAAAAGGGATATGGCACATATTGTGTGAACGATGCGGAATACTATGCGTTTCCGGAGGATACGGCCCATCCGGAGGTCAGATCAGATAATTTGGAACAGATTCTGTCGGAACTGTTTGAAGAAGTCAAACCGGATCTGATTCATGTATTTGGTACGGAATACTGGCACAGTACCGCGGCGGCACTGGCGGCAGAGGAGAAATACCCTGTGCTGGTCAGCATGCAGGGAGTTGTGGATGCGTGCGCGAAACATTACATGTGTTATCTAAAAGAGAGCGATGTGCACCGCAGAACGTTCCGCGATTGGTTGAAGCATGATTCTCTGGAACAGCAGCAGGCGAAATTTCGGGTTCGCGCCGGTTTTGAACGGGAAACATTGGAGCGTGTCCGGCATGTTGCAGGGCGGACGTCCTTTGATCACGACGAAGTATTAAAGATAAATCAGAATTTAATATATCATCATTTAGACGAAGTGTTGCGGAAACCGTTTTATGAAACGGGGGAGCGGAAGCCGGTTCCGCATTCCATTTTTATCAGCCAGGGCAATTATCCGTTGAAGGGAGCCCATCTTGTGCTGGAGGCACTGCCGATCATCATACGGAAGTATCCGGATGCGACATTGACGATTGCCGGAGATGATCTGACCCGGAACAGAACGTGGAAGGAGAAGGTTAAGATCAGCGGTTACGGCAAGCTCCTGCGCCGGTTGATCAGAGAAAACGATCTTGCCGGGCATGTTCATTTTACGGGCTCGGTGGATGCGGAGGAGATGAAGCAGTTGTATCTCGGCGCGGAGGTATTCGTCTGTCCCTCCTCTGTGGAGAATTCGCCCAATTCAGTTGGGGAAGCAATGCTTCAGAAAACACCGGTGGTGGCATCCGAAACCGGTGGCATTGTTGATGTGATTGAACCGGATACGGAAGCCTGCTTTTTCACGCCGGGGAATGTAGAGGAATTGGCAGAGCGTGTCCTCTATGTAATGGACAATCCCGGGGAGGCTTCCATGCGGGCAGAGCGTGCCTTCTCTCACGCATGCAGGGAGTATGATCCGAAACGAATTGTGGATGAACTTCTGAATGTATACACGTCCTGTATGGATGCACCGTGTGTCCAGGAGGAATGAAAACATGCGAATTGTTATGATCTCGAATTATCTGAATCATCATCAAATCCCCTTTTGCAATGAAATCTGCCGGCAGACCGCGGATGCGGAGCAGGAGCGGGCGGAGTTCTTTTTTATCCAGACGGAACCCATGGATGCGGAGCGGGCCGGAATGGGCTGGCAGAGTGAATATGATCTTCCCTATCTGTGCAAATATTATGAGGAAGAAGTGCGCTGTCACAGTCTTCTGATGAACGCCGAGATTGTGATTTTCGGCGGAACGGAGCGCAGGGAACTCCTGCGGGAGAGGATGTCACAGAGACGTAAGGATCAGGTCACTTTTGTTTACTCCGAGCGATTGTATCGTGAGGGACAGTGGAAATTTATCTCACCCCGAGGGTTGATCGATAAATATCAACTGTACACGAAATACCGCAGGGAGAATGCTTTCCTGATGTGCGCGGGTGCCTTTGTGGCGTCGGACTTTTCCCTGGTACATGCTTTCCCGGGGAAAAAACTGAAGTGGGGATATTTTCCCGGATTTCGACCGCTGGATGTGGATCAGCTCATCCGGGAAAAGGAGATGAGAATCGCGGAAACCGGGCGCATGGAAGTTCTGTGGGCCGGTCGTTTCATGCCGCTGAAGCATCCGGAATATGCCATTCGGCTCGTGCGGGACCTAAAGGAAGCCGGATTGGGCGGAATGCAGATCAGACTGCATCTTACCATGGTGGGCGGTGGCGAGATGGAGGAGGAACTGCACCGTCTGGCAGATGAATATGGGGTGCGGGAGGATGTGACGTTCACCGGATTCCTGCCGCCTGCACAGGTCAGAGAGCAGATGCTTGCATCGGATGTCTATCTGTTTACCAGCAATCATCTGGAAGGCTGGGGTGCAGTAGTGAATGAAGCAATGAACAGCGGATGTGTGGTAATCGCAAGCCATATGGCGGGAGCGACCGGGTATCTGATCCGACACGAGGAGAATGGTCTCGTATTTCGCAGCGAGCATTATGAGGATCTGAGGCATGTGGCGGAACAGGGTCTCGGCACGGAAAGACAGCGCCGGGAGATGAGGAAAAATGCATATCAGACGATTGCGGATACCTGGAATGAACGGGTGGCAGCCCACCGGTTTCTGGCGTTTGCAACGGCTGTATTACAGGGCAAAGAGCCGGAATGTGAGGGCAGCGGGCCCCTGTCCCGGGCGGTTGCAATCTCTCCGCGCAAAATGTATAATCATCTTGTTTGTAAGAAGCGACCATGCTGACAATATATATCCTGTAAGGAAAATGGGAGATCGGGAATCGGATGGCAAACGGGAAAAGCAACGGAAAACGGATCTATATCTGTCACACATTTTACCATGTGTACGTGTCTATATTGAAGGAATGTCATCTGCAGCATGTGCAGAAGGATGCATACTGCAGAGCTGATATAATCCTGAGCACTGTGTATCTGGATCTGACGCTGATCAGGGACAGACTGCAGAAAACGGAGTTCTTTGATCATATTTATATTTACCATGAGAAACCTTTTGAAGTATTTCCACACCTGATGAAGTACAAAGAGGACCACGGGATTCTCCGGAATATGGTTCAGAGAATGATCTTCTGTAAAAAATTCTCCAAAACGCAGGAGGATCTGATTCCGGTGGATTTAAAGCCCTACGATGGGAATATCTGGGTGTACTGTGATTCGGACCCGATCGGATATTATCTCAATGGGCATCATATTCATTATCATGCCGTGGAGGACGGATTGGACTGCCTCAGGTATGCGGACGGTGCCAGATATGATAATCAGGGCGCTTTCGGGTTGAAGCAGTGGATGGCGTCTCACAATCTGATTTTCATGCAGGATGGGCACAGCAAATATTGTATTGATATGGAAGTAAACAATCTTGCGGTTCTGGACATACAGGCTCATAAATATGTGAAATATGTGGAAGTTTGCCGCCAGAGTCTGGTGGATGAACTGACACGGGCGGATAAGGATGTGATCCTGAACTGCTTTATCGGCAATATTGAGAGAATTCGGGATGTGATGAAGGACACCTCCGGCAGAAAGAGGGTGCTGATCCTGACAGAACATCTGTGTACGGAAGAGCAGAGATACCGGATGTTCCGGGATCTGATGGACGAATACTGTGTCGGTTGTACGGTTATGATTAAGCCGCATCCGAAGGATGATCTGGATTATGCAGCCCGGTTTGCGGATGCGATTGTGATGGATCGACATTTTCCGATGGAGATCATGGAGTATATAGAAGGAATTCATTTTGATACGGTATATGCAATTCTCACGAATCTGCGGGATAGTCATTTTGCGGATCAGATGGTGAATCTTGGAACAGAGTACCTGAACCGGTATGCGGAACCGGGACAGTATGATTTCGTGCAAAATATATAGGGTGGCGAGAGGAAAAGAGAATGAAGGCATTTCGAAAACTGATGATCCTGCTGGACCGCAGGCAAAAACTGAATATGGTCTATCTTCTGTTTCTGATGCTGATCAGTGCATTGCTGGAGGCAACCAGTATTACCATGCTCTTCCCTGTGATTACCGCTATCATGGAACCCGGCGGGGTGGATTCGGGATTGACAGGATGGTTGTATCGGACATTGCATGCGGCTGATGTCACCCAGTTTGTCATAATGGTTATGGCCGGGATGATTGTACTGTTTATTCTGAAAAACCTCTTTCTGCTCTATGAGCAGATCAAACTGTTTAAGTTTATTTTCGATAACCAGTTTAAAACATCGGCCAGAATGATGCGCAATTATCTGCACAGGAATTATGAGGAGTATCTGAACGCGGACACGGCCGTTATCCAGAGAAACATTACGACGGATGTCAGTAACATGTACTATTATATTCTTGCGCTTCTGCAGGTAATGTCGGAAGTGATCATGTTCATGGCATTTGTTGTGATGATGGTGGCGATGAATGTGTTGATGACGGTGGTCATTGCGGCAACGCTGATCATAACACTTCTGATTGTGAAAAAGGTGATCAAACCGGTGGTCCGCAAGGCCGGACAGGACAATCAGGATTTCTATGCGGGAGAGTTTAAATGGATCAGTCAGGCGGTAGCCGGGATAAAGGAAATGAAGATCGCGGGGAGAGAACAGTTTTTCCAGGATCAGTTCATGCGATACGGGAAGGGCTATGTGTCTGCAATCAAGAAATACAATGTATTCAGCAGTATACCTCGACTTCTGATTGAAACAGTCAGTATTGCCAGCATGTTGGGCTATCTGATCGTTGTGGCAGCCACAGGCGGTGATATGTCCAGAATGACATCTGTGATTGCCATTTTTGCAGTGGCTGCCATGCGAATGATGCCCTGTGCAAACCGGATCAACAATTACCTCACGAGTCTCGCTTATTACGAACCCTTTCTCATGGGAGTCAGCGAGACTCTGCAGAGTGACGTACATGCAGAGAATGCCACGAAATCCTTTGATTTTGCCGATGCGCCCAAGATGGATGTGCACGATGTGATTGAACTGAAAGACATTACCTATGCCTATCCCAACACGGACAAGCTAATATTTGACCATGCACATATGGAGATTCCGATCGGCAAATCCGTGGGCGTAGTGGGGACGACAGGGGCAGGAAAATCCACCGTGATCGATATTCTACTGGGACTGTTGCAACTGCAGGATGGAGAGGTGTGCGCTGATGGCGTGGATATTCGGTCCAATTATCACGGATGGCTGAAAAATGTGGGATACATTCCGCAGATGATCTTCATGCTGGATGATACAATCCGTAACAACGTGGCCTTCGGCATTCCGGAGGAGAAAATAGATGATACCAGAGTGATGCAGGCACTGAAGGAAGCCAAGCTGGATGAGTTTGTAAGGAATCTTCCGGACGGTCTGGATACGAAGATCGGGGAGCGGGGCGTCCGTCTGTCGGGCGGTCAGCGTCAGAGAATCGGTATTGCGAGAGCACTGATGGAGGATCCTGAAATCCTGATTATGGATGAGGCCACAAGTGCATTGGACAATGATACCGAGAAGGCGATTATGGAATCGATTCAAGATTTTCAGGGCAAAAAAACACTTGTTATTATTGCACACAGACTTCAAACCATTGAAAAATGTGATATCGTGTACCGGGTATCGGAGGGAAAGATTCTGGTAGATCGGTAAAAGAGAACCGTTGGAGGAAACGAAAGAGAATATGGCAAATCATAAGCACAACCACAAGAAGCTGAAAAAACTGAGCCGCAAACGGATCGGGACATCCATCTTTCTCATTGTACTGGCAGGAACCCTGGTGGCGTCAATTGTCGTGGTCTTTCTGAGTTTTTTTGCGATGTATATGTTGGAGAATAAGATTTCCGATGGTGTACAGCTGGCAGCCTACGGCGCGGAAGAGATACGGGAGGTACTGCCCGATGAAGAAATCGCCGGAGAGGACACGGAATGGCGACCGGATACGGACACAGAAGCGGCGATTGCGAAAGTGCTTGCCAGATCCGGGGAATTCACTGATTGGGTGATTCTGGCACCCGACGGCACAGAAGTGATGCATGAAGGAAATCTGACCTATGCGAGCGAGGGTACGGTGTTTGATCTGGCGGGAGAATATTCGGTTTATGCAGATCAGGATATGGATATTCTGGATGAGAATGGGGAGAGTGTGAGGCGCATGCTTGCACTGGCGTGGAAATCTCTATGGGCGGATGATTACAGGGACGGATGGTCTGAGGAGACGATGCTGCAACAGGATTATTGGCCGGTTGCTGCGATCGGAGAGTCCGGGTATCAATTTGTCATGAGAGCAAAGCTGGTGATCCGGCGTAAGGATCTGTTTTATGCCGGGCTGATTGCGTTTGTATCGTTGACGGCTGTGTTTGTTGTCATGATCTTCATGCTACTCAACCTGATCTTTTCGATTCGGACGCAGCGCCGTATTACGAGGCTGCTCTATACGGATACCACTACCTGCGGCAGGAACTGGACGTTTTTCTGTCTGCAGGGGCAGAGAGTGCTGAACCGGCGCATCCGGGGCGGAACTGCGTGTGCGGTTGTGGATGTTCATCTGCAGAAATATCAGAATTACTGTGCCTGCAACGGAATTCGCAACGGGGAGTGTCTGCTGGAGGATCTCCATGAGGCGCTGGGCAGCTGCATCGGAAAAAAAGAATTGTGCGCACATTATAACGGAGCGGATTTTGCGATGTTTCTTAGCTGCAGGGACGGACAGGAACTTGCAGAACGAGTGCAAAGGATAGCAGTATCCGTTCCGGCTGTGCTACAGCAGAATCGGTTGCGGCTTCAGTTCGGGATCGCATATCTTTCCACCCAGACACAAAACGGGGAGAAAGTCACGAAGAAAACGAAGACTGATATTATATCTGTATTTAACAACGCACTTGCCGCCCGGGCTTCCATTGCAGACAAACCGGATGTTCCGTATGCTTTTTTTGATGAAAGCTTACTGGAACAGCAGAGATGGGAAGAATTCGTGGAAGATCACATGGAAGAAGCCTTACTCCGGGAAGAATTTGTGGTATATCTGCAACCCAAATATGATCCGTCGAATGATCAGCTCGCCGGAGCGGAAGCACTGGTACGGTGGAACAGTCCCATTGCCGGATTCGTTGCACCCTACAAATTTATCCCGATTTTTGAGAAAAACGGATTTATCACCAAATTAGATGATTATATGATCTCCCATGTTGCGGCACTGCAGGCGCAATGGATTGCCCGGGGGAAACAGGTCGTTCCGGTGTCTGTGAATGTATCCAGGGCCCATTTCGGAGATCCGGATCTGGCAGAACATATCCGGGATCTTGTGGATACATACAAAACTCCCCATGAGTATATTGAGATTGAATTGACGGAGAGTGCTTTTTTTGACGATAAGCAGCTTTTGCTTGCAACTGTCCATCGGTTAAAGGAATATGGATTTGATATTTCCATGGATGATTTCGGAGCCGGATATTCCTCCCTGAATTCTCTGAAAGACCTGCCGCTGGATGTGCTGAAGCTAGATGCGGAATTCTTCCGTGGTGAGAATGAGAGTGAACGTGGGGAGATTGTTGTCTCAGAAGCAATCCGCCTGGCGAAGAGCCTGCACATGCGCATTGTGGCAGAGGGCGTTGAGAAGGAGAATCAGGTTGCGTTTCTTGCACGGCAGGGATGCGACATGATTCAGGGATATTACTATGCGAAGCCTATGCCGGCTTCGGAATTTGAAACGACGCGGATGGCGGATACGGGCTCCGATGCATCGGATAACCGGTAAATCCATCAACGGGGACACAAAAAAAGCGACATGGGGTAGCTGTCCATAAAACAGGTTTTGAGAAACAAATACTATGGCAGTTGCCGGACAAGGGTT
>JAEDCX010000054.1 GCA_016293925.1 Lachnospiraceae bacterium
TCTTTGAACTTGTCGTATCCCCTGATATTCTTGGCAAAATAGATAAGCCCCCCTACCGGTTTGGCCTCCAGTGCCTCCTTTGTTGTCTGTCCCGCCGCGGTAACAGTACCCACACCGGTCAATTGTTCCGGCGTAATCACAAAAAGGCCTGCAACCTTTTCCTGCAGCGTCATCTGTCCGATGTACGAATCAATCATCTCATTCAGGAGCTGTTCCTCCGGAGAAAGCTCGTCCGTCACCGGATAGTCATCCGGTGAATCCGGCTCCTCGATCACAAGCGGCGGGGTCTCCTCCTGCTCCGGCAGATCTTTGCCTGCCTCCGCAATGTTCCGGTCGTTCCCCGTTGTGCCGTTTACGGATCTGTGTACCAGATACATAGTTCCTGCCGCAAGGACAGCCACAAACAACAGTAAGGAAATATATGCCAGCGCCTGATTTCTCACCCGGCGCTTTCTTCTGAACTCTCTTCTCTCTGAATCCATATCTGTCACGCTCATAACAAAATAAATCCTTCTCCTACTGAATAGAAATATTGTACATGATTTGCAATACATTTTCCACCTTTTGTTGCAAAATTTTTTTTCGAAACGAAAAAAGACACCCCCGGCAGGCAATGTCACAAAGTCAAACATTGTCCGGGCAGGGTGCCTTTTCACATGCTGTATCCTCTTAGTTAAAATTGAAAATCTTCTGGCATACCTTATATCCGGTCAGCGTAACCCATCTGCCGAATTTGCCCGGAAGATTGGTTGAGAGACCTTTGATTCCGTAACGCAGTTTACGGTATATGTATTTGTCCGTCTCCCTGATATAATTCCAGAGATCCTTATTTTTCTTCAGATTCTCCGGTGTATTGGATATCAATGACATGACGGTAGAAACCGTTGTAATGATACTCAGGTAGTGGAACATATAGGCCCGCAGGTGTCTGTTCATGGTCTTTGGCTTTGCTTTTGCCATAACATCTACCATCATCCGGTTGACCTTAAACTGCTGGTCGATCCGCTTTACCATTACCGACTCATGCACCGACTGATCCGGGCGGCCGATAAAATACCGGTAGAAATTCACGTCCATATAATACATCGTCTTCACAAACGGAAGGGGCTGGAATATGTAGATGCTGTCCACATAAAAGGTGTGCTCCGGCAGTTTCACTTTGCTCTCCCGCAATACCTCTGTCCGGAAAATGACCGAATGCATCAGCATGTATTGTCCCTGATTGAAATGCTTCACATCGTCCCAGGTAAACAGGATATCTCTCGGCATAGCATGCCGAAACCGCATGACCTTCTTACGTGTCTCGCCAACCTTCTCGTACACATAATTACTAACCAGCATATCCACATCACAGTCTGCGGCATGGAACTCCCTGAGTTTCTGCAGAATTGCCATATATGCATTCTGATTGACCCAGTCGTCGCTGTCCACAACCTTCATGTAGGTACCGGTTGCATTACTGATCCCCGTGTTGACGGCAGAACCGTGACCGCCGTTTTCCTTGTTGATCAGTCGAACGATTGACGGATATTGCTTCACATATTCCTCCGCAATGGACTGCGTACTGTCGGTGGAGCCGTCATTCACGATAATAATCTCAACATCGTCACCGCCTGTCACCAGGGAATCCACACATTTCCGCATATATGCTTCTGAATTGTAGCATGGTACGGTAATTGACAATAACTTCATGTTTACTCTCCTTTTACAAATCTGGAATTGCCGAGACGAATGTGGTAATATTCCGCATACGCTTCAAACGCCGCCGGAATCGGGAATTCCCGCTCTGTTTTCTCCGGCTCGACAAATATCAGATTCTGCTTTGCAGACACTGCTTCCCGTTCCGCAAATTCGTCCACCCTGACGGCATATCCGATCATATGCCATTCTTTGTGGGTAAAGATATGTTTTGCTTCCGGAAGACGCCTGATATGAATCGGGGCAAACCCCATACTCCTTACAGAAGCAAGAACCTCCTCCTCGGAGCAATGCCCCGACAGGGAAGGAAATTCGTACAATCCTGCCAGCAGTCCCGTTTCAGGTCTTCTCCGGATTGCAAGATAATTCTCATCCTGCAGGATCAGAACCGTCATCCGCTCAATCGTCCTGGCCTTCTTCGCAGGCTTCCTCGGATACTCCAGCATGTTCCCCTGCTCATAGGCTTTGCAAAAAGCCCGCACAGGACACTCCCCGCACTTCGGTTCCCCGTTGGGAAGACAGATCAATGCCCCCAGTTCCATCAATGATTGATTATATACCCCGGACTGTGCTTTTGGCAAACATTCCCGCACACTTTTTGTAATTTTTTCTCTCACCGGCGGTTCCGTCACCACTCCGTCCACCGCATTCAGACGCGAAAAAACACGCAATACATTCCCATCTACTGCGGTTTCTTCCTGTCCATATGCGATTGACGCAATCGCCCCGGCCGTGTACGGACCGATTCCCGGCAGTCTGCACAGCTCCGAATACTCTGCCGGAATGACGCCGTGATATTGATCCATGATCACGCCGGCTGCTTTTTTCAGATTGCGGGCGCGGCTGTAATACCCAAGCCCTTCCCACAATTTCATCAGCTTATCGTCGTCTACCGCTGCAAGTGCCGCCACATCCGGAAGCGCTTCCATAAAACGGAGAAAGTAGGGCATGACCGCCGCAACTCTGGTCTGTTGCAGCATAATCTCGGAGATCCAGACTCTGTAGGGAGAAGCATCTTCCCGCCAAGGCAGCACCCTCGCGTGCCCCCGGAACCATGCAAGCAATGCCTCCGCAAACTCATTTCGTTGATCGTCTCTCATATATTCATTCTCTATCTGTCCTGCGGCCATAGGCCGCAACACTATGTATTTATTGCGCTCCTGTAAGGCACTCTGGCGGAAGGTACCACCTCAGATGCCGGTGTGGTATGTACTGCCTGGTCGTCGAAGAAAATATGTGCACCGAATGCCTCCAGAACATCCCGTTTGGAGATTCCTCCCAGAAAAAACGCCTCGTCGATTCGCACCTGCCACGCACGCAGGGTTCTGATCACCCGCTCATGCGCCGGCGCACTTCTCGCAGTAACCAGCGCGGTGCGGATCGGTGATTTCTCCGGAGGAAACTCCCTCTGCAGGTCGGAAATCGTCTTCAGGAATTTGGCAAAAGGACCTGCGGACAGAGGATTCCGCGCATTCTCCCGCTCATTCTCCTCAAAGGCCTCCAGACCGTGTTCCTGATAGATTTTCTCGGAATCATCCCCAAACAAAACCGCATCTCCGTCAAAAGCAATCCGGATACAATCCAGATCGTTCTCACAGGAATACACATGAATCCCGTCCCCACAGATGATGCCGGCCGCAATACCGCCATTGATCGCAGACTGCACATCATCCTCGTATGCGGACAGAAACAAATCTGTTCGAAATGCATTCAGGTATGGTGCCAGAGACGCACCGCTTGCCAGAACCGCTCTGCTGATGTCCAGACCATAATGATTGATGGAATTGAACACGCGGAGGGAACTGTCTGCACTGTTTCTGGACATGACGATAACTTCGACACGTCCCTCCTGCCCCGGTAACCGGTTAATATTCAACAATGCCTTAATGATGGCATATCCCGGACCCGGCTGTAATACCTCGTTCTCATGCTCCACCTGATATTTGCAATAGGCTTCCACACCTTGTGTCTCAAATATCTCATTCTCCTTGGACAGGTCGAACAGAGCTCTTGATGACACTCCGATCACCAGTCTTTTCTCAAGATCATATGCCATATCATCTGCCTCCTTCTTATCGAAGCCGGCCACCCTCGTATTTTGCTCTCAACATCAGACAATCCCTGATCCGGAGAATTCTCTCCTCCGTATCCGCGTCTGTGATATCCAGATCCAGCGTAATCTCCATAACATCCAGCATATGGCTGCTGATCTTGTCCGGCATGGCGTGTAGAATCTGTAATCTTTCTTCAGAGGTGTCGGCATCCAAAAATTGTACCAGCCAGGGATCCAGCTGCGGAACCGTCTCCTGTACCTTATTCCTGCCGTCACAGTCCTTTGATGCTTCCCAGGACGGCGTCCCGCATGTCCCGTCGGACCCGGTCGTCCCTCCCGCAGAAGCCTCTGTCACGGGCGCACTGTCCTGCTGCATCGGTCCCGGAATGTACTCAAAACGGTATTCCTGTGTAACATCGGGGTATTTCACCCGGTCAACCTTACTGATAAACATATCATAGGGTCGTACATAAATCTGATACGGAGAATATAACTGTTGATATACCACCTGTTTCGTTCCGTCCTCGGAATCTGTCGCAATACACAGCACCTGGTACATCATTCCCTTGAAATGTCTGTATAACTCATAAGGTTTCGGATCTCTCTGCATGTCAACCACCTCTCGCCTGCCTGTTCTTCCAACATTATAATCCGTAACCTTACTCTTGTCATCAGATTTTGTTCACAGTTCGTATGTAATCATTACCATCGGATCCCCGAATGAAATCGTCTGCAATGCCTCCAGCAGACGCCCCATCCGCTCTTCCCCCAGCTTCTCCACCCGGCTGTTATGAATCCGGACGGAATAGCTTCTGCTTCCGTCTTCTGCGGATATCCTGGTCATGTTTATCCCGGAATAGTACAGATCGTATTCCTGCAGGACACAGTCAATCCTGGTAAGATAATCCGACTCCAGCGCATCATAATACTGCTGCTGTTCTGCGGTATTGTCTCTGGTCATTCCGTTGACCGTAATGGTAAATGTACAGATCATGATCACCATGATGATCAGTGTTCCGATGAACATCCTGTTCTTTGTTTTTCCGGTAAGTGCGTGCATATTTTGTCCTCCCGTTTTCTCTCCGTATCTCAATGCTGTTGCTTCCCTGCATTGCTGATAAATCATATATAGCCCTTTATCTGTACCATAAATAGGTCTAAAAAGAACCTTTTCAATCTTTTTTTCTTTTTTTTCACTGACCACACATATTTTTTTTGCAAAATAGAGACGGTTATTCGTTTTCATTCCCGGGAAATGTGCTATTATAGATAGAGACACGTTATGATGGGAGGATACAAAATGATATCGGAATCAATCAGATATGTTGGCGTAAATGATAAGACAATTGATTTATTCGAAAGCCAGTATGCAGTTCAAAACGGAATGTCTTACAACTCATATCTTATCCTGGACCAGAAGGTTGCCCTGATGGATACGGTGGATGTCAGAGGACAACAGGAATGGGAAGCCAATGTTACGGCAGCGCTCAACGGAAGGACGATCGACTATATCATCGTGCAACACATGGAGCCGGATCACTCCGGTTCTCTCAAAACGGTTCTGGAAAAATATCCGGACGCAATCGTTGTGGGCAATGCGAAAACCTTTGCATATATCGGACAGTTCTTCGATGTGGATCTGACAGGCAGAACGTTAGAGGTGAAAGAGGGCGACACGCTCCGGCTTGGCTCCCACACCCTCACCTTTCTCATGGCACCGATGATTCACTGGCCGGAGGTGATGGTTACATACGAGAGTACCGAGAAAATTCTTTTCTCTGCTGATGCATTCGGCAAATTCGGTTCCCTGGACTGTAAGGAAGACTGGGCATGCGAAGCCAGAAGATACTATTTCAACATTGTCGGCAAATTCGGAGCATCCGTACAGACCCTTCTCAGGAAGGCTGCCGCCCTTGAAATAGAAAACATTCTGCCCCTGCATGGACCGCTTCTCACGGACAACCTTGCATATTATATCGATCTGTATGATAAGTGGTCCAGTTACACCCCGGAGAACAGAGGTGTATTCATTGCTTACGCATCCATCCATGGGAATACCGGAAAGGCTGCGGAACGATTGGCTGATAAAATCAGAGCACTCGGAGAAGAAAAGGTTACGGTATCCGACCTTTGCAGAGAAGATATGGCAGAGTGTGTGGAAGATGCCTTCCGGTACGACAGAATGGTTCTCTGTTCCGCCACTTATGACGGCAATGCCTTTGTACCGATGGAAGACTTCCTGCATCACCTTCAGATCAAGTCCTATCAGAACCGGACGGTGGGACTTATGGAAAACGGTACCTGGGCTCCCATGGCAGCCAAATCCATGCGCGGATATCTGGAGTCCATGAAGAACATCCGGATTCTGGACGAAACCGTTACCATTCGGTCAGCCCTGAAGCCTTCTGATGAAGCTTCCCTGGATGCCCTTGCCCGTGCACTTGTGGAGGCGCAATAGACCAAATGTGTCAGAGCGGCGCAATCCGCTTTGCCGGGATTGCAATCTCTGATATCATATCACAGTAATCTTTACCGCAACGTTGCGGACACACCTAAGGAGGGAATCATGAAAAAACGTTACTTACAATTACTTACCACTCTGTTTCTGACTCTGGTCATGCTATTCGGTCTGGTCGGATGCGGTTCCGACGACGACTCCACAGCGGTCGGCCCTGACGGCGTATTGACCGGTGGTCTGACCCCCGGCAGCATCCAACAGGACAGCATCGTCGGTTCCTGGGTCAATACATTCTCCCTGGATCCGTTTTCAGATGCCGATCAGATTCCGCAGGAGGTTCTGGATCATATGCACATTACCTCCCTCAGTTTCCAATGTCTGTGGAACTTTGAGGAAGACGGCAGCATGGTGGTTAACATCGATGAAGACAGTCTTCTGTCTGCCTATGACAACTGGTTGGAAGACTACCTGAACGCATGTGAGATTTACTACACCGAATACTTTGAAAATCAGGGAACCAGCCTATCTGAAGTACTGAGAAACAGTGGATACACCAGTTTCCGTGAACTCCTTGATCTGTCCGCACTGGAAGCACAGAGAGAACAGTTGAGAGCGAGTGCCCGGGACGATTTCAATCAGTCAGGGACCTATCGGACGGACGGAGACCGGTTATATCTCGTGAAACCGGGCGAGACGGAAGACGATTATTTCACCTTCTGTTTTGAGAACGGCAATCTGATTCTGACAGGCTCCTCGAAGGGGGATCCCAACAATCTTCTGCCGCTGACTCTGACAAGACACTGAAGCATTTCACCGGACGAATCATCCGATGAATAGATACCCGTAACATACATCAGGTTTGGGAAAGGAATTCCTGCTTTTCCCAAACCCGTTTTCTTTTTCTACCAGCCATGTTCCTTCTCTGTTCCGGATGTGTCCGGTTTCGGTGTTCCAACGCCGCCCGTCCGTTCAAAGTGCATCTTGGCTTCCTCCATATCCTGAATCAATTCCATCGTTCCAAGATAGGTTCCATCCGGTTCCCGCACCGCCATATAGGTGACCAGGACATTCCTGCCGCCTTTCATCATCCAGATCGGTACGCGGTCTTTCCTACCGCTTCGAAGGTCTTCCAGAATCCGTCTCACCATCGGCTCGACCTTCGGCGGATGACAGCTGAATACCTCTCTTCCCAATGACCGGGCAGGCCGCTTAAACAGTTTCCAGCCGTCATTATAATACGTGTTAATGTTGTTCTCATCGATAAATGTGATCTCCAGCGGAACCGAATTCAGAACGGCGGTCAGCTGCCGGCTCGTAAGGGAGCCCAGCCGGAACGGAATCCTGTCTTCCCCACCGGTTTCCGACGGTTTCCCCTGCCTGCCGTCTTTCATGCGTTCTGCCTCTTCCCAGCACGGTACCTCCTCCAGAAGCGCATTCTCATATCCGTCACAATCATAATAGATCGACACCCAGTCCTCTTGGGTGAAATGTCTGGCACAGACGGCAAACAGGATACTGTTTTCTTTGCGGATCATCTCCTCTGCCCGTGTCAGAACGGCAAGCAGCCGCTGCTTCACCCCATCCCAATCCGTCAGATGCTCTGCCACATATCCGCGTTCGCCCACTCCCAGCCGGGTCAGTATACTCAGTTCATCTCTGATCTCATCATCATTGGACCACATAACGTCCGCAGGCCCGCTGATACCGTATTCCACCTTCAGCAACGGATAGATCAGATCACCTTTCATGGCATAGTGGGTTGCCACCCCACGGAATCGGGTGAATTCCTCCGAAAAGTCCTCTCCCTTTTCGATACGGGTTCGTATCTGTCCGATCAGATCCATCAGTACCTGATTCTCCTGTACGAACCGGTTTAGGGGATGTCCCGGGATATTCATCCGTTCCTCCGCAAGTGCTTTGCGATTGTCGTGAAATGTCTGATCCAGCGCAGTCTCCTGAAAAAGAGCAGCATGTACATCACAGAGTTTCTGCACTTGCGATAGGGGCGTCCCCGATGCAAGCATTTCCTGTTCTGCTGTCAGAATATCCGTCGGATCCGTATGTGCAAATTGTTCCCGGAAATCCGCTTGTACCGCTTCCAGTTCCTCCCCTGCATTCAATCGTTCCAGATACTCTTTTAATCTGGATACCGTTTCTGACCGTTTCATAGATTGCTCCTTTCCGTCACACACCGTTTTCCAATATTCTGCACCAAACAGGCAGATTTATTACAAATGATTTGACAAAAGCGATCTTCAAAGGAAATAATGAAACCAGAACCCCAACAGGAGGAATTCCATGGACGAATTGATCGCGCATTATAATAAATTCAACGAAGACAAACGTCTCACGAGACGCCATGGTCAAGTGGAATATACCGTTACCATGCATTATATCCATCAATGTCTTGCCTCGGTGCAGGAACAGGTTCCACATCCCAGAATCATGGACATCGGAGCCGGAACAGGGCGCTATTGCGTTGCGCTGGCCGAGGAGGGATATGACTGTACGGCAGTGGAATATGTTCCCTATAATCTGTCCCGCTTAAGAGCCAAAAACAGTTCGGTGGTATCCTACCGCGGGGATGCAAGGAATCTGAAACGATTCCCGGACGCTTCCTATGACGTGACCCTGCTGTTCGGTCCCATGTACCACCTGTACACCTTTGCCGACAAACAAAAGGCACTTGCGGAAGCGGCTCGAATCACCAAACCGGGGGGCTTTCTTCTGGTTGCTTATCTGATGAATGAATATGCGGTCCTTACCTTTGGTTTCAAGGAAGGGCACGTATCCGAATGTCTCTCCGATGGCCGTCTGACGTCAGATTACCACTGTGTATCCACGCCCAGGGATCTCTATGAATATGTTCGTCTGGAGGATATCAACGCCCTGAATGATTCCCTGCATCTGCAACGCCACAAGATTCTCTCCGCTGACGGTGCCGCAGACTATATGCGGCGGGAGATCAACGCCATGGATGAAGAGACTTTCGCCCACTTTATCCGGTATCAGCTGACCGTCTGCGAACGGCCGGAACTGTTGGGTGCAGGCAGCCACATCGTAGACATTCTCCGAATTCCGCAACCGGATGCATAGAAAAAGCGGTTCCTCCGGTTTCCTGCAATGTACCCGGTATTCCGGATACATTGCGGTCTCCGAAGCAACCGCTTTTATCATATTGTCTAACAAACCACTTTCTCGAATTCATGCCTGCACTTGCGGAAACAATCCAGGATCTTCGGTGACATCACACCGCATTCCCCCATCAGGATCATGTTAAATGCCTTCTCCGGCTCAATGGCAGCCTTGTACACCCGTTCACTGACCAGTGCATCATATACGTCCGCCACCGCAACAATCTGTGCGGAGATCGGAATCTCATCCCCCGCAAGTCCATCCGGATATCCTGTGCCGTCAAACCGTTCATGATGATACCTGCAGATCTCGTAACATGCCTTGGCATAATTCTCATCCCACACGCCTTCCATCCGGTTCAGGATATCACAGCCTCTCGTAGAATGGGACTTCATATACTCGAATTCTTCCGCGGTCAAACGCGCCGGCTTCAGCAGGACACTGTCACGGATGGCAATCTTCCCGATATCATGCAACGCACTTGCCGCCATGATTACTTCGATCTTGTTCTGCGTCAGTTCATATTCCGGGTAGTTCTCCGCCACTTTCTCCGCGATAATCTTCGTAAATCGTTTTACATTGGAGATATGATGGCTTCCTTCCAGATTCCGGTATTCCACCACCGTACCCAATACATCAATAATCTTCTCATTGCTGGTTTCCAGACGCTGCTTCTGTTTCTCCAGCAGGTAATTCTTCTCCTGCAGTGCCTCTGTCTGCGCTGCAATCTGCTCCTCCAGATGATTCTTATACAAGAACAGATCCGTGATGTTCTTCACCCGTTTCATAACAGCAACCCGGTCAAAGGGTTTCCGGATAAAGTCGGAAACACCGCGTTCCAGGCAGTTCAGTTCCACTTCCCTGGAGCCATCCGCGCTGACCACCAGAACCGCTATTTTCTCCAACAGACCGTTCGTACGCATATATTCCAGTACCGCATATCCGTCCACTCTGGGCATCCTGAGATCCAGAAGAACCGTTACAATCATATTCTCCCCTGCTTCCAGAATCTCAATCGCCTGATCCCCGTCATCCGCTTCGATGACTTCATAGGACTGGCTGACAATATTGGCAAGCATCTTGCGGTTAATCTCTGCGTCATCCACAATCAAAATCTTATCTCTCATACCCTCACCTCACGTTATACGCAAACAGATTCATATTCAGTATATCATGTTCAAGAATGGCTGTTCAACTTCCCATTTCGGCTAAAAGTGAGCGATTTCGACCTATTTCCTCATTTCTATTCTCTCTGAAGCAGTTCCCCGATCACATTCATCATCGTCGGAACATCAATCGGTTTGGAGATATGGGCGTTCATTCCGGCCTCCAGAGCCTGATTCACATCTTCCGTAAATGCATTGGCCGTCATTGCTACAATCGGGATGACAGCAGCATCCGGACGATCCATACGGCGGATCGCTCTTGCCGCATCCAGACCGTTCGTTTCCGGCATCATGATGTCCATCAGAATCAGATCGTAATCACCCGGCTCAGAATGTTCAAAACTGCTCACTGCCTCCTGTCCGTTCTCCACGCATACCACCCCGGCACCTACATCCTGCAGCAGATACTGGACAATCTGGCGATTTAATGCATTATCCTCCGCCAACAGAATCATCCTGCCCCGAAGGTCAACCTTCCGTTTCGGCCGTTCATCGGAAACAGCCTTCCGGGTGTGACAGATCTCAAAAGGAAGTTCCACATAGAACGTTGTTCCTTCCCCCAGTCTGCTCTCAAACCGGATCCGGCCTCCCATCAGTGTGACCAGTTCTCTTGTAATTGCCATGCCAAGGCCACTTCCCTGGAATTCGGTTCTCGCATCCTGCTTCTCCTGGGAAAAGGGTTCAAAAATCTTCTCCTGAAACTCCTCACTCATACCAATTCCGGAGTCCTGAATCCTGAGCCGGTAGAGTGAGTGATTCCAGTCAATCTCTTCTTCCTCCAGCCAGAGTTCCAATGTCCCTCCGAACTTGTTATATTTCACCGCGTTGGATACGAGATTCTGAAGTATCCGCATGACATGAACCGGGCTCCCCATCACCAGGAGATGCTCACAATTCACATGTATCCCCAGAATCTGAATCTGCTTTCTCTTCATGTGGGGCATCTGAAGATCCCCACACTGCCGGAGCAGTTTATGAAGATCGAATTGTTCATGGGCCAGTTCCTGTCTGCCGCTCTCCAGACGGCTCATATCCAGCACATCACCCAGTAGCTGCTCCAGCTGTCTGCCTGCTTCATCAATCTTCTGCAGTGCATTGTCCAGAATGCTTTTGTTGTCTGCATTCATTCTGGCAATCGTCACCATGCCCAGTATTCCGTTCAACGGAGTACGCACATCGTGAGACATTTTACGCAGGAATTCCGTCTTCGCACTATTGGCCTTCCGGGCTTCCTCCAACGCATGTTCCAGTGCCTCCGTATTCTCCAGTTCTTTTTTCTTCTGCTCCGTAATCTCCTGGACCGCCATCAATACTTCCCGCAGAGTCCCGTCATCCTCGCTCGATAACGGAATCGCCACAAGACGGCACCATTCCTTGTTCCTCCCCCGATATTCGATGGCCAGTCGTTTCTCATGCTCGAACCGTTGCTGAATCGTGGAATAATCCATGAACTTTTTCACCGCTTCACGGTACTCCTCCACAACACAGGTGCTGCATACGGAATCCACAGTCTCACTTGCTTCCCCACCATCCTGCAGTATGTTCAGTTCCTCATATCCGGACTCCGGCTTCTTAATGATCGTGACTCTGTCCTCCGGAATATTCACAATCCAGGACATGAAATAAATACCGCTGTAGGCACTGATGATATCCATTCTCTGCTTCGAAATCGCATTGATGCTGGCCAGTTTCTCTTCCTGCTCCTTGCGGAAGCTCATCATCTCCGTGATATCCTGATGATACCCGTTCATGCAGATGCCCCGTTCACTTTTCTCCTTCAGGAATCCACTGCAACGCACATACCGCATCCCATATTGCGGATGAATCCAGCGATAGACGATCTCTGCTTTCCCGCTGTTCACAATCTCATCAGAATATGCCAGAAAAAGAGCAACATCTTCACTGTATATCCTCGCCCGATGATAGAAAAACACAGCCTCCGGTTTATAGGATTCATCAATCCCCATCAATTTCAGCATGGCGAGACTGGCATTCAGTCTCGGTTCCTGTCCAGCGAGAAACTCCAGTTCCCATAAGCCGATATTGGCGGACTCCATAATCTCTTCTCTCATACTGTCGGCAATGGAGCCTTCTCTTCCCATGTTCGCATCCTGCTGTGCTGCTTCTGTCTTCTGTTGCTTCAAACTGTCTTCCCCTCCCACAGTTCATCGTTCTGTCGTTCTGTCATTGTCCTACGGACAGTTGATCATCGGGCAAATGAATCTGTCCCTGCTATGTATCATTGACTACAGATTCATCCTGATCTGTCCCAAAATCTTCTGCATCATCAGTTCTTCGTAATGCTCCGTAAATCCATGGATCTCGTCCGGATATATATCCAGTTCGGAATTCGGCATACATGCATGCAGATGCCGAGAGTATCCAACCTTCACAAGGGAGTCCTGATCCCCGTGGAAGATCAGCACCTTGCCGGGGTACTCTGCCGCCTGTTTTGCCACATCCCCTTCCGGAAGTTCCTCCAGGAACCTGCGTCCAAGCATCATGCCCATGCACTCAAATTCTCTGCCACTGAAATTCTTCTTCATCTCATGCCAGTCGTCCCCTACACACAATGCCGGGAACTGCAGGAATTCGCCCCGCACCTGTTCCCTGTATGCGGGCGCCACCAGTGAGCAGATCAATCCTCCCTGGCTGGAGCCGAACAGGTACACCTGATCCTGTCTCACCCAGTCAAATCCCATCGCCTCCTCCAGGACATCCCTAAGATCCTGCTTCTCCGTTTCTATGCTCATCTCCGCAGGCTGCCCGTCACTCCGGGAATTTACTCCGCCCCCGCAGAAATCAAACACAATCCCCGCTACTCCGTGTTCTGCCCAGTACCGGGCCAGGTGAATACCGGAATCACCGGTGGCATTATATCCATGACAGAGGATAACCAGCGGATGTCTGCCATCCCCGTCTCCTTCTTCCGAAACAGGTTTCACAATCTTACCGTAGATCTTCCGTCCTCCCGACCGGAACCAGTGCTCCTCTTCCGTCGTCTGCACGGGTGTCTGATCATAGATCAGAATTCTGACGCCGGTA
Organism: Lachnospiraceae bacterium; assembly: GCA_016293925.1. Classification (GTDB taxonomy): domain Bacteria; phylum Bacillota; class Clostridia; order Lachnospirales; family Lachnospiraceae; genus RGIG4034. The sequence goes on from JAEDCX010000054.1 coordinate 13,556, forward strand.
TCGGTACTCTGAACGATTCCCTGCAGTCCGGCCTTTTCCAGAAAACGCAGGTTTTCGCTGTCCGTGAAAATCCGTGGTGTCGTATGGAAGAGACAGAACGGATCCGGGACGGCTCCCTCATTCTGTATAAAAATCCTGCATTTCTGACCGGTATAATCTGTACCCTCCAGCGTATATCTCGCAGACAGTACTCTTTTCTGCCCCGCATATTCAATCTGGGTATCCACGCCTCCCTGCAGAATTGTTCCCGTAAATAATTCCGAAGAGGCATCGCCGTGAAAGCAGATCATAGTCGCGCTTCCCGCCTCTCCCCTGACATCCAAACAGGCATCCAGAATCACTCTGATATCCAACAGATTTCTCATTTTCGACAATCTCCTCCCAGTTTTCATACCGTTTTCTCTTTCGCAAACGAATGATACGGATATTATACCATCATTTTACATATTTTACATCCTATTTGTCAGAGATTGCCTAAATCGATTTTTTTGTGTATAATGCTCTGTGGAACAAGAGTTTTTATCGGAGGGACAGGCAGAAAATGAAGTGTATTTCATGGAATGTGAACGGTATCAGAGCCTGCATGCAGAAAGGGTTTATGGATTACTTTCTGCAGACGGATGCTGATTTTTTCTGTATTCAGGAGAGCAAGTTGCAGGCAGGGCAGATCGATCTGGATCTTCCCGGTTATGATCAGTACTGGAATTACGCCGATCAGAAGGGCTATTCCGGCACCGCCATCTTCACCAGGAGAAAGCCGTTAAGCGTCCGCTACGGTATCGGCATCGAGGAGCATGACCACGAAGGACGGGTGATTACGCTGGAGTATGACAACTACTATATGGTTACCTGCTATACCCCGAATTCCCGGAATGAACTGGCGAGACTTCCGTATCGCATGACCTGGGAGGATGATTTTCTGGCATACCTCAACACCCTGAATGCGCAGAAACCGATTATCCTGTGCGGTGATCTGAACGTGGCTCATCAGGAGATCGATCTCAAGAATCCTAAGGCCAACCGCAACAATGCCGGATTTACCGATGAAGAACGCAACAAAATGACTGCGCTTCTTGCGGCAGGATATACCGATACTTTCCGCCACTTCCATCCGGATCAGGAGAACATCTATTCCTGGTGGTCCTACCGTTTCCGGGCAAGAGAGAAAAATGCAGGCTGGCGTATCGACTATTTCATCACCTCCGACAGTTTGCGCAGCCGGCTGACCGGCGCGTCGATTCACACAGATGTCTTCGGAAGCGATCACTGTCCGATTGAACTGGATATTGACCTGTAAATAGGAATCATGCCCGTTTACAAACGACGGGAAGCTTTTGTGGCTTGATAAAGCGAAAGGGTGAACGGTTTCACGCCGGTCACCCTTTTCTGTATTGCTCACGAACTGCTTTCTCACATTTCCTCTTACCGATTCAGAAAATCTCTCAATTCTTCCATGTGCTTCTTCGCAGTATTGTATCCCTCTCTGTAATACCACTCAATCCGCTCAGGCTTCTTCTCAAAATGGCTGATTGCCGCCCCCTCCGGACGCATCACGAAGGCTTTACCCTCCTGCACCAGTTTCTCCAGCGTTGCCGCCTGCTCGTAATAATTCTCCTTCCGGGCCAGCATAGCCTTCACCAGATTCGGATATTTCCTGTATTTCATCTTGATATAGAGTTTCATCTTGGAATAATCTGTCGGCTTCCCTCCTGCCGGCCTGGTCAGTACCACGACCAGTTTCTCACATCCCTTCTCCATGGCATGCGCCACCGGGATGGAATCCTTCAGGCTTCCGTCCAGATAATGTTTTCCATCGATCTCCACCGGTTTACTGACAAACGGCACAGAACAGCTGGCCTTATTCACCTTCAGAACATAATCAGAATCCGGATACTCCTCGAAATATCTGCATTCTCCGCTCTCACATTCGATCGCAACGCTCTCACAGTGATATTTCCCCCGGAAAAAAGCATCGAAGTCGTAGGGAAACGTTTTCAGAGAGTACTCATACACCAAATCATCCAGATTCAGAAACTTACCGCTATGGAAGAACTGTTTGAACCCGAAATAGGGACGCTGCCCTTCATGACCGATCACCTTCTTCGAACGGCCGATCTGATGGGTGCAGTAATTCACCGCCACACCGGATCCCGCCGAAACGCCGATGACATATGGGAATTCCAATTCCTGTTCCATGAGGTAATCCACTACGCCGGCAGAGAAAACGCCTCTGACAGCTCCGCCCTCAAGCACCAAGCCTGTTTTGTACATAACCTGACTCCTTACCAAATAACGTGCCACCATTATAACACATTTTTGATCTTTTGCCACTAGAAAATAATACCCCATTCCGTGGCAGCCGGATGTTACCCTTTTCTGCCGGGCAGGTTTCGCAGCCCCGGTTGGCAGAACCCCCTTCCGCCTGCCTCTACCGTGCCCTATCGGCAGGCTCTGACCTGTTCGCAGAACGCGCGTATCTTCGCCTCGTCCTTCTGTTTTCCGGTCTCCACGCCGCTGCTCACGTCCACAGCCCACGGTATGGCTGCCCGGTTCGACTCTGCGTCCCGTACCGCCGCATCCTGTGCATTGACCGCCGCTCTCGCGACCATGATCGCCTCTCTCACGTTCTCCGGCTTCAGTCCTCCCGCCAGAAAAAAATCACGCCGGATTCCTGACAACAACGACCAGTCAAAGCTTTCTCCGGTACCGCCGAGACCATTGTCCAGCAGTATCCTGTCCGCCGCAGATGCATTGGCAGCCGCAATATCCTCTGCCGACCGGACCTTCAGTGCCTGAATGATCTGCGTGCCCTCCGGTAACATTTGTCTGATGCGGTCAATGTCACAATTCGTTAATCTGCCGTGCAATTGGACAATACGGGCCACCCCAGCCACCACCGGTGCCGCAATCTCCTCCTCTGTGGCATCCAGAAAAACTGCCACAGGCTCAATTGACTCATCCAGTCGTTTTCGCAATTGTAACGCCCGCTCCACAGTCACATACCTGTGACTGGCCGGATAAAATACAAAGCCGGCATACTCCGGTCTGTATCTGTTTACCGATTCCATATCCTCCTCACGGGTCAGCCCGCAAATCTTGATTCTCGTCATATTGTATCCGCTCCCATCCGCCGCATGGGCCTGTATTCACGCCGTTTCTGTTCACTCCTTACTCTCCGTATGCCGGGATTTCCCCCCGCAGGTACTGCAGCATGGCTTTCTTGTCACGGGCACGCATCAGCGTCTCCCCGATCAGCACGCCGTTTACCCTGCCTGCTTCCAGAACCCTTATGTCCTCATGGGACTGAATACCGCTCTCTGCAATGAAAAGAGTATCCTTGGGCGCATAGGTCCGGAGTCTCTCACTGTTATGAATATCCACTGTAAAGTCCTTCAGGTTCCGGTTATTCACTCCGATGATACGTGCCCCCGCCGCAGCGGCGGAAGACACCTCTGCCTCGTCATGTGCCTCCACCACTGCGCTCAGCCCCAGCGTGTCGCAGATGCCGATATACTCCCGGATCCTCTCTGTGGGCAGGAGCGCACAGATCAGCAGGACAGCCGATGCCCCGAGGGTTTTCGCCTCATAGATCATATACTCGTCTACTGTGAAATCCTTGCGGATGCAGGGAATGGAAACCGTCCCGGCAATCTCCCGCAGATAGTCATTGCTTCCGAGAAACCACTTGGGTTCGGTGAGCACAGAGATACAGGCGGCCCCTGCTTCCTCATACGCTTTGGCAATCTCCACATAAGGAAACTGCTCTGCGATCAGCCCTTTGGAGGGAGATGCCTTCTTACATTCACAGATAAAGGAGATGCCGGGTTCCGTAAGGGCCTTCTCAAAGGGAAATCCTGTACGACAGTCCATGGCAAGCGCCTCTGCTTTTATCTGCTCCAACGGTTTGCTTTTTTTCGCATATGCCACACGCTCCCCGGCGTATACGGCAATGGTATCCAATATATTCATAGGTTTGTCTCTCCCAGCCTTCCTGTTATCTTTCCTGCAGCCTTCTGCAGTCCGTACAGACCATGTTACTCATTTGATACCCGGATCATCGTCTCCAGCACACGCATTGCTGCACCGCTGTCAATCAGTTCTTCTGCCATCCGGATGCCCTCCTGTATGGTATCTGCCTTACCGGTAATATAAAGTCCGGCACCCGCATTCAACAGAACCGCATTCGTCTTGTGACCCTTTCTTCCTCTTAAGATTTCCTTCGTAATCTGTGCATTTGCAGCAGGATCTCCACCCAGCAGATCCTCCTTCGTACATCTGGCAATGCCGAAGTCCTCCGGTGCGATGGTCATGGTTCTGTAGAATCCAT
>JAEDCX010000055.1 GCA_016293925.1 Lachnospiraceae bacterium
CCCTGATCCACGAACGTCACAGACACCGTTACGAGGTCAACAACGAGTATCGGGAACGGTTCGAAGCAAACGGACTGTCCCTGTCCGGATTATCTCCGGATCACCGCATTGTGGAGATGTGTGAATTACCGACACATCCGTTCTACATTGCAACCCAGGCACATCCGGAACTAAAATCCAGACCCAACCGTCCACACCCTCTGTTCCGTGGGCTGGTGGACGCCGCCCTGAAGCATCACCAAGCATAGATCCGGAACGCACACCCGTTCCGGACACGGGCAGTCGACGTATCAAAAAACAGCATGCAGTCGCTTCTGGAGTGACTGCATGCTTTATTCTTTCCGGTAACTCCAGCATATCTGCGTACCTCCGTTTTTTCTTTTCTTATACCACACAAACCGTGACATCCTATTTCCTGTATAAAAAAACATTCTCTCTGCACCTTATCTGTTTCCATTCCTTTTTTTGTGCTATAATACTGTCATTATATCGTATTGCCCCCGAATCGCGGCAATCGTGAACCAATGGAGGAAATTGTATTGAGTAACAGGAAGATCATGTTGGGTAATGAAGCCATTGCCCGCGGTGTTTATGAGGCAGGTGTCAAGGTATCTGCCGCTTATCCCGGCACTCCCAGTACCGAGATCAGTGAGAACATTGTAAAATACCCGGAGATCTACGCAGAGTGGTCCCCGAACGAAAAAGTAGCCATGGAGGTTGCCATAGGCGCGTCCACAGCCGGCGTGCGCAGCATTGCATCCATGAAGCATGTTGGCGTTAATGTGGCCAGCGATCCGCTTTTCACCGCATCCTATGTGGGAGTGAACGGCGGACTTGTGATTGTTGCGGCGGATGACCCGGGATTGTATTCCTCTCAGAATGAGCAGGATTCCAGATGCGTTGCCAGAACCGCACAGCTCCCCGTCATCGAACCCTCCGACTCTAACGAAGCCAAAGAGTTCATCAAAAAGGCATTCAATTTGAGCGAAGAATATGACACCCCTGTCATGTTCCGTATTACCACCCGGCTTGCCCATTCCCAGGGTGTGGTGGAACTGGGAGAACGTATTGAGGTAGAAGATAAACCTTACGTCAGAGACATTCAGAAGAACGTCATGATGCCTGGTATGGCCAGAAAGAAGCATATCCTCGTGGAACAGCGTATGAAACGCCTTGCCGCAGACGGCTGCACCATGGACATAAACCGCGTCGAGATGCGGGATCCGTCCGTCGGCGTCATTACAAGCGGCATTCCCTACCAATACGTCCGTGAAGCCCTTCCCAACGCTTCCGTTCTGAAGCTGGGACTTGTGAATCCGCTGCCCCGCAAATTGATTGAAGACTTCGCCGCAAAGGTAGACACGCTCTATGTCATCGAAGAATTAGAGCCGCTTATGGAAGAGCAGATAAAATCCTGGGGTATCAAGGCAATCGGCAAGGAGATTCTCACCGTTCAGGGGGAATACAGTGCCAACATGCTGCGTCGTGCCATCCTGAAACAGGACGTGGAGATCGATGCTCCCTACGAGGTACCCGCCCGTCCTCCGATCCTGTGTCCGGGCTGTCCCCACAGAAGCGTCTTCTCGGTTCTGCAGAAATTGCACATTCACGGTGCCGGAGACATCGGATGCTATACACTGGGCGCAGTTGCTCCCCTGAATGTTATGGATACGAATCTGTGCATGGGTGCTAGTATTTCCACACTGCACGGCATGGAGAAGGCGAAGGGCAAAGAGTACATCAAAGACTGGGTTGCCCTGATCGGAGACTCCACCTTCTTACATACCGGTGTGAACTCCCTGATGAACATGGTCTATAACCAGGGTACCGGTACGGTGATCATTCTCGACAACTCCACCACCGGTATGACCGGTCACCAGGATCATGCCGCAACCGGCAAAACCCTGATGGGAGAAACCGTATACGCCATCAACATCTATCACCTGTGCAAAGCAATGGGAATCGAGAACGTATACGAGGTCGATGCCTTTGACACGGCCACGCTGGAGGAAGTCATCCGGCGGGAGCTCGCAAGGGATGCAGTCAGCGTCATCATCACGAAATCCCCATGTGCTCTTTTGAAGACAAATGTTTCCCACAAGAAGTGCGTCGCAATTCCCGAAAACTGCAAGAAATGCGGTATGTGTCTCGTTCCCGGCTGTCCCGCCATCACAAAAGCGGCTGATGGAAGCGTAGTGATTGACGATACCATGTGTAACGGTTGCGGATTGTGTATGCAGAGATGTAAGTTCGGCGCCATTGCGTGCCACGAGATATAGAAGGAGGCTTGTATCATGGAGACGAAAAATATTATGATCGTCGGTGTCGGCGGACAGGGAACGCTTCTGACAAGCCGGATACTCGGCGGTATTACCACCCATGCCGGCTACGATGTGAAATTATCCGAGGTTCACGGTATGGCGCAACGCGGCGGCAGTGTTGTCACCTTTGTCCGTTACGGGGACGAGGTGGCGGAACCCATCGTTGAGGAAGGACAGGCAGATATTCTGATTGCCTTTGAGCGACTGGAAGCAATGCGCTATGCTCATTTTCTGAAAAAGAACGGGGTCATCATTGTCAATGACCAGCGGATCGACCCGATTACCGTTGTAACGGGTGCCGCAGCATATCCCGAGAATATTCTGGATACATTGCGGGCAAAACATACGGTGGTGGCAGTGAACGCCATGGCGGAAGCCAAAAAGCTTGGCAATTCCAAGGTATTCAATACCATTATCATCGGTGTTACTGCCAAATATATGGATTTCCCCAAAGAGGACTGGTTGACTGTGATTGAAGAAACCGTTCCCACAAAAACGATTGAGATCAATAAAGCAGCGTTTGAAGCAGGGTATGCTCTGTAAACGCTGCCACGGAGGCGTATTATGATCATTGATTTTCATACCCATGTTTTTCCGGATGACATTGCGGACAACGCCGTTTCCAAGCTCGCCCGCTCTGCCCATATCACCCCCTGTAATGACGGGACACTGAAAAGCCTTCTGTCTGCGATGCAGAAAAGCGGCGTGGATCTGTCTGTCATTCTGCCTGTGATGACCCATCCGAAACAGTTTCGGAGAATCAATGAAGTGGCAGCGGAATATAACCGTAGCTACTCCGGGCGGGTTCTGTCTTTTGGCGGAATCCACCCGGATTGTGATTCCATCGAGGAATGTTTCCGGATATTGGTTGACCTGGGGTTCCGGGGAATCAAGCTTCATCCGGATTATCAGCAGGTCATGTTCAACGACGCGCGATATAAGAAGATCATTGAGCTTGCCTGTGAAAACGATATGATCATCAGTGTTCATGCCGGGTACGATCTGAGTATGGGATATCCGGCTCACTGCTCTCCCACCATGGCCTTGGAGATTCTGCGGGAGCTGAAACCCCCAAAGCTGGTTCTCGCCCACTGTGGAGGCTTCGATCAATGGAACGATGTGGAACGTCTGCTGGTGGGACAGGAGGTCTATCTGGATCTTGCCTATACCCTGGGATTCATTCCCGAGGAACAACTGGTACGGATTATCCGTCATCACGGTGCCGACAGGATCCTGTTTGCAACAGACAATCCATGGCAGGATCAGGCAAATGTAATCCGACGCATTCAGGCACTCCCCATCCCTGCCTCTGATAAGCAGAAAATCCTCGGCGACAATGCCGGGGATCTTCTGGGGTTGTGATGTTCTATTTCCGCTCTTCCAGATATAATGTCACTCTGGATTGAATCGCTTCTGCTACAAATTCGGGTGCCTTATGGTTTCTGAAGTACGTCTCCGCTTCCTCAAAGATGATATCCCTGATTTCATCCGCCTCAATCGGCTGGGGCACACAGTTCTCCAGGAGACTCTCGTATTCCGTGAGGTAACTGTCCCCATTTTTCTTCAGCTGCAGTGGTACAAAACTGTGCGCATCCAGTTTCAGATATCCGCCGTCAGCCCAGTCGACTTTGGTATACACTCTGGATTCCAGAACATTTCTATGGATAGGCGTCAGAGACATAAAATCGAAAGACGAGTTTCCATCATACACACTTTTCAGAAAATCATTGATAATCTCCCGATTACCGGTATCACGATTTACCACGATACACACACGCGGAGACCAGAAATTACCGCACCCGCTGTCTGTCGGATACCCCACACAGGCGTATTCTTCCTGCAGGCGGAACATCTGCTCACTGAAGTCAACGAAACCGGTTCCATAGATTCCGTACTGTTCCGCAATCACACTTCCTTCCTGCTGTATGCCGGAGGAGTCATAATGTTTGCAGATTTCCAACAGCCGGATGAATTCCTCCGAGGTGAAATCGCAGGTTCCCGCTTCCAGATCCAGGAAAGGAGAATGCTCCAGATCCGTAAGCAGATAATACAAGAGATATCCCGCACTCAATCCATCATTGCTTCCCGCGATGCGAAGGGGAATGTACTCTTCTCCATTCTCCGCTCCCTGCTCCAGCACATCCAGCACCTCGCCAATGGTCCATGTGTTCCCGTCCCACACCCCGGTATCTACCAAAAGGGTGTTCACATAAGCATCATACACCAGTCCATAGAGTTTTCCGTCAATCCGTCCGCAATCCACCAGCTTACTGTATAAGGAATCCAGGGTTTCCGGGGGCAGCAGATCGGACAGATCCGCCAGATATCCTTTTTTCTGCAGGATATCCATTTCCTTTCTGGGACAGATCATCAGATCGGGGCCTTCCCCGATCATCAGACGGTTTACCACATCCATCCACTCTGTATCATAGTCATTCAGGAAATGCTCTTTTACCTGAAAGGTAATCCCCGGATGGGTGCGTTCATAGGACGTGACCAGCGTCCGTGCCTGATAATCATATCCTCCCAGCACCTCCATCGTCAGGGTGGCAGTAACGGCCGGCCCGGTTTTGGAGAATACAGTAACATCCAGAGCATCCCCATTGGAGAACACACAGACATGACCATCCTCATTCTGTATCATTCCAACCACATTCCGAAAGGTGGATGACGTACCCACATAGCACTGTTCGTATTGTCCTGTTGCGAGATTCCAGCAGGTCAGTGCAGCTTCTCCGGTAATCCGCATCATATCTCCGTATCGATTCATACAGCAATCGGTTGCAAACACTCCGGGACCATCGTAGAGGACCTTAAAACCACCCGGTTCATAGACATAATAAGTACTCTTCTTCCTATCCGCGTCATACCTACACCACAGATAGGTCCCATCCACGGATTTGCATACCGGACGAATCCAATCCTTGGAATCGCCCCCTTCGATCCGATCCGCAACCTGTCCTTCCCGGTCCAAGACATACCAGACTGTCATATCGGGACTGCAAAAAAAGTAATATCCCCTTGCTTCCCACAGTCCGCCCTGTATAGCTGTGTATAATTCCGGTTCCATGCCACACTGTTTCAGTGCCGGCAGCAGATCCAGCCCTTCTCCAATCCTCCCGTCCCCTTCGAGCGGTACGGCGTAGAATGCGGTCGTAGTCCCAGCCTCTGCCCCGGAAGCATCTTCCTGATCGGCAAAGTGTTGTACATATACCACAATCTGTCCGTCCGAAACGTCAAACCCTTCCACAGAGCCTCCGGACAATATATTCTCCCCGTCACTTAGGGAGGAAAACAGAACGGATTCCATCTCCATCGAATCACAATCCAGCCGGTCCAGATAATAATCCTCTTTTAGCACCCGGACGCCTTCTTCATCCATGGTGTAGTAATTGGACAATACATAGAAATCCGTTCCGTCAACCGCATATTCTATCGTCCCCGGTATCCCTTCTCTTGATCCGGTATCCGGTTCCCAATAATCCGCTATCTTCCAGTAGACCTCCGGTTTCTGAATCTCCCCGTGTCCGGTCCATTCTCCCTGCAGTATATCGTAGGGCGTACGATTGCGGTATTCTTCCTCATAACAGACCGGGTTTTCACATTCCCCTGTTGTTACCTCTCCCGTCCCCACATTTCGTGTACCACATCCGGTTCCCAGAAACAGACATATTCCCGTCAGAATCAGACGAATCCTCTTATAAAACTCCCTGTTCATCAGCACACTCCTCTCCACATGCTCCCCCGTCGGAAACATCCGGCGCAAGCCCCATCAAAAAGAGTCAGACGGAAGCTTTTCGCCTCTGTCTGACTCATTCTAGCATGTGGAAATATGTGCTTCAAGCACCTTAAAGGTTTCTTAAAACATCTTAAATGACTCTTACTATTCTTTGGCTTCCTTACCCGCATACTTCCGAATCACCAGTAATACAAGTACCATCAGAAGAATACAGATCGGCGTTACAATCACTGCCACGTTCATGGCACCCACCAGATTCAGAATACCGATCAGCAGATATCCGATTCCACAGACCACCATGGCAGTCAGTACATAAGGAATCTGGGTTGCCACATGGTTCACATGGTTACAATGTCCTCCTGCGGAAGCCATAATCGTGGTATCCGAAATCGGAGAGCTGTGGTCACCGGCAACCGCCCCTGCAAGACATGCAGAGATAGAGATCACCATCATCTGCCCGGACGGGAACACGCCGAGAACAATCGGTATCAGGATGCCGAAGGTGCCCCAGCTGGTACCGGTTGCAAAAGCCAGTCCTGCTGCCACCAGGAAGATCACCAACGGCAGGAATCCCTGCAGGCCGGCTGCAGAGCCCTCTACAACGCCGCTTACGAACTCGTTGGCACCCAGCAGATTGGTCATACCGGACAGCGTCCATGCAAGGCTCAGAATCAGAATCGGTGCAACCATGGCCTTAAATCCGTCCGGAATGCACTCTGCCACTTGTTTGAAGGTCAACACATCACGTAACAGGTAGTAGATAAATGTGAAGATCAGTGCGATGAATCCGCCCATCACAAGACCAACGGAAGCATCTGCATCACCAAATGCAGTGATGAAATCCACACCGTCAAAGAATCCGCCGGTATAGACCATACCCATGATACAAGCCACGATCAACACTGCCACCGGCAGGATCAGATCCAGCACTTTTGCTTTCGGATTGCCCACTTCTTCATCCTTCTCATCGAAGGGCCGGTCCGTGGTGGTGAAAAGATCACCCACAAGTGCATTTCTTTCATGCTTCTTCATCGGTCCGAAGTCCACACGCAGAAGGGTGACAAACACCACCATCGCCAATGTAACCAGTGCATACAGGTTATAGGGAATGGTCTGCAGGAATACCGCAAATCCGTTGATGCCTGCATCCTCCGGAACAGAGGAGGTCACGGCTGCTGCCCAGGAACTGATAGGTGCAATGATACAGACCGGTGCCGCCGTTGCATCAATAATATAGGACAGCTTCGCTCTGGAAACCTTATGCCGGTCTGTAACCGGTCTCATAACACTACCAACCGTCAGACAGTTGAAATAATCATCTACGAAAATCAGAACACCCAGCATCATAGTGGCAATCTGAGCACCGACTCTTGTTTTGATATGCTTGGACGCCCACTTACCGAATGCTGCAGATCCACCGGCTCTGTTCATCATGGCAACCATAATGCCCAGCAGAACTAAGAAGATCAGAATACCTACGTTCCAGCTGTCTGCCAGTTTGTATACCATACCGCCTTCTTCATGGAAGAGCATGGTGTTGAACATGACCTCAAGATTAAAGTTAGCATACTGCAATGCTCCCACCACAATTCCTGCCAGCAGGGATGTGTACACTTCCTTGGTAATCAAAGCCAGTCCGATGGCAATCACCGGCGGAAGCAGTGAGAAAATTGTGGAATACGAGTCACACTGATAGTTCTCCGGATCTGCAATGGTATTGCTCGTAAAGAACGAAGCAATAACCAGTCCCAGAATCACAAGAACCAGGAGATAGACTCCAAGTTTGTTCTTTTTCATCTTACGACTCCTCTTTTCCCCATTTTTGGAATAACTGTGAAAAAACCATTTATATTATATCAAAGACTGTTTCTCATGGAAACAAAAAAATCAATATTTCGCGATTTCTTCCATAATTCGATGGCTGATTGCGGCAATCCGCTCCGCATCCACCTTGCATACTTTTCTGTCATAGGTATAGAAGCCGTTGATCTCATCCTCCACATCCGACAGCTGGGTATATACACACCCCGCAAGCCCCTGCGCAATGTACGGCAATATCATTTTCTCGTACATATCCACGATCTGATCCGTCAACGCTTCGGAAGAGGCACAGCTTCCGTATCCGTATCTGCCGTAGAGGCTGTAGGAGTGCTCCGGAATCTGATACGCATATCCGCCGCATTCGGACAGCACCATCGGACGGAAAGACTTGTGTAGCTTCATCAGTTTGAAATAAATGTGTACACTGACTACATCACTCTTTTTCTTGTGGAACCAGCCGGAAGTCGTATCAATAATCCTGCTGCCGTCCATTTCCCGCATCACGCCGTACATTCTGTCACTGTCGAATTGTCCCCAGCCTTCATTGAAGATCGTGTAGTAGACAATACAGGGATGATTATACAGATGCTCCACGGTGTCCTTCATATGCTGCTCGAAAAAGGCCTTCCGCTTCTGATCCCCTCTGTTCTTCGTATCACTCCTGCCGCGATAGCCCAGTGTGGGAATCGCTGTATCCCGGATGAAATGATATTTGCCGCTGTTGACCATATCCTGCATCACCAGCATGCCCAGCTTATCGCATTGGTAATAGAACCATTCCGGCTCGATCTTAATATGCTTGCGCAGTGTATTCAGCCCCAGTTCCTTCATTGCAAGAATATCCCGCACATATCCCTGCTCACTTCCGGGCAGAAAGATTCCTTCCGGGTAATACCCCTGGTCCAGTACTCCATGCAGGAAATATGGTTTCCCGTTCAGACAGATTCTGTTCTGTCCTTCCTTTTTCTCAACGGAAATCGTTCTCATGGCAAAATATGTTTCCACCCGATCCTCACCACAGGTCAGGGTTGTTTCATACAGATACGGATCCTCAGGACTCCACAGGTGCGGAATACAGGTTTCCCCACTTCCGGTCACGGCGTCCCGCAGCTCGATTCGGAGTGTTTTTCCGTGAGATTCCGCCGTGATGTCCCCCTGCTCCGTATGGATCGTCACCGTATAATGCTCCTGATCCGTAGTGATCGTCACGCCGTTCAGATCCGCCAGCATGCGCAGTATCCCGATATAGGTTTCCGGTACGCTCTCCAGCCATACACTCTGCCAGATTCCGCTGACGGGAGTATACCACATGCCACCTCTTTTTTTCCTCTGCTTACCGTAGGGATATCTGGGAGATAACGTATCCGTAACCTTCACCGTAAGGTGATTGGAACCACCCACAACACATTGCTCCGTAATATCCAGGGTGAAAGGGAGATAACCGCCCTCATGTACCCCTACCTGTTCTCCGTTCAGAGAAATCTCCGCCACCTGATCCACTGCTCCGAAATGTAGCAGCACACGTCCCCGAAGGAAGTCTTCCGCAACAGTAAAATCACGTTCATATACCAGATGGCTGCCCACATGCTTCCCATATCCCGACAGGTCGGACTGGGGCGGATAGGGCACTACGATCTTCGACCGGTTCAGCATCCATTCCCCGTTCAGTGTCTGATAGGATTCTCTGCGCATCTGGGGTCTGGGATACTCTTCAAAAGGAATCCCCGTACCCGTTTCCGAGTCTGTACTCAGAATCCTGTGCCCCGTATGAATCATCCGGAAAATACAGAACAGAACCACACAGAGCACCCCTGCCGCCATCAATGCAGCCAGGAAAATCATACGGTTCGGCAGGAAAGAGGTGGTCCCGTCTGCGTTAACCACCTGCTCCGCATTCCGCAGAACGAGCGCCCCCACAAAGGGTCCCGCAATCCCCGGAATCAGCACCTGACCAATCATGCGGATGCCCTGGAACATACCGGCCCGGTCTTCCGGAATATGATCCCGGATCATGGCGCCGAACATGGCCATTCCGGTCAGATACCCGGACATCATCAGCAGGGAACCGATAAATACCGGTATCACTCCCACACACAGGAACAGGATCACATATCCTCCCATCAGCATCATCATGGAAGGAATCACCGCCACCTCAAAACCCAGCAGATCGTATAATTTCCCGTAGAACGCCGTGATCACCGCTGCCACCACAATCGCCGGAGCCATAATCATCACATAATTGTCCATGCCCAGGCTCTTCTCATAATACAGAATCAGATAGGGCATGAAAATCTGGATGGAGATTCCGAACAGAGCAAATGCTCCCACCACTGCATACAGCAGCAGGTTTTGTTTCAGGGTACTATACCGGAAGCTGTAGAGTACATTCCGCATAAACTGTTTATTCTCCGGGGAACTCTTCACCCGGTCCTCCAGCAGGAAAAAGCCGCCGACGCCAATCAGCAGTACCAGAATGCCGATGATGAGATAGAGGATCGTCCAGCTGGACGCCTGATCCAGGTCAAAGACCATGAATCCTCCGAATACCAGCAGAATCGCCAGCAGCGGCATCATGGAATTGATTCCCTCAATCTTCCCGCGGTTGGTATCATCCCCCCGGTCTGTCATCCACGCATTGAAGCAAGCATCATTGGCCGCAGAGCCGAAAAATGTCATAATGCAGTCCAGTACGATAACCAACGCTACCCCAAGCGACATGGCGCCTGCGACAGAGCCGGCAATCCCGCTCAGCACATCCATCCGGACCAGCGTAAAGGCCAGAATCGATATCCCCCAGAGCACATACCCGCCGCAGACGAATATTTTACGTTTCCCTATCCGGTCAGACAGCGCACCGATCAGAATGGTGGTAACGAAAGCCGTAACTGCGCTGGCGCTCACCATCAGAGAAATCTGGGCAGCCGTGGCATGAAACATCTTGTATATGAATACATTGAAATACATATTTTCCACGACCCAGGCAATCTGGCCTGTCAGACTGAAAATTACCAATGTGAGCCAGAATCTCCTGCCCATCTTCGCCTTCATGTTCATATTCCATGTCTCCTCTCTGACCACCTACAATGTATCGGAATCCAGTAAAATGGTAAATGGTCCGTCATTCAACAGCGAAACCTTCATATCCGCTCCGAAGATCCCTGTCTCCACCCGGAAACCGTATTCCTTGCGCAGAGACGCTACCACGTATTCATAGAGTCTGCTGGCATGCTCCGGTTTCCCCGCATTGTGGAAGGAGGGTCTGTTTCCTTTTCTGCAGTCAGCATAAAGGGTAAACTGGGAGACCGCCAGAATAGATCCTCCCACATCGGAAATGGACAGATTCGTCTTGCCGTTCTCATCCTCAAAAATGCGCAGACCGGCAGTCTTACGCACCATATTGTCAGCGGTTTCCTCCGTATCGGAGTCGCTTACTCCGACCAGGATCAGATATCCTTTTCCAATCTCCCCATGCACCTGTCCGTCAATGACCACCGATGCATGTTGTACTCTCTGTATCACAAATCTCATGTAACGCTCTTTCCTCTCTTCATGACCCAATCCACGGTCCAGTCCTCATTCATCAGGGCGAGATCCGCTGCAAAGCCCGGTGCTATCCGTCCTACCCTTCCTGCCATCCCCAGCGCCGCAGCCGGCGTTGCCGTCGCACTGTAGATTGCCTCCGCAGGCGCAATGTTCATATCCACAATGGCGGTTCTGACACATTCTGCCAGATTACTTACCGATGCCGCAATCGTACCGTCCGCAAGACATGCCCTGCGTCCGTGGATCAAAACCTTCTGTTCCCCCAGAGAAGCAGTTACCGCATCGGTACCTGTTGCCATCATGCTGTCACTGACCAATACAATCCGTTCTGCCCCCAGCAGGCGATACGCATTCCTCACCACCGCAGGATGCAGATGGATTCCGTCCGTAATCAGTTCCGCCACACAGGTGTCCGAATCATATACCGCCCCCGCCACTCCCGGTTCCCGGTGGTGATATGCCGGCATCGCATTATGCAGATGGGTTGCATGAACCGCTCCCGCCGCGATCGCCTGCCGTGCCGCCTCATAGGATGCATCTGTATGTGCGATGGACGCAATGCAGTCTTCTCCCCCGGATATATGGGTGATCAATTCCGCTGCCCCGGGAAGCTCCGGGGCAATATCCAGTATGCGAAGCCGGTGCCCGGACCATTCCTGTAATTCCTCATACCATCCGATATCAGGCAGTCTGAAATACTCCGCCTTCTGGGATCCGCACCGCGTCGGAGCGAGAAACGGGCCTTCCGTGCGGAATCCTGCCACTGTATCGTCCTCCCATTTGCGGATGAGAGCCGCTGTTCTGCGGTAGGTATCCGTATCCGATGTCATAACTGTCGGACAGATCGTGGTTACTCCGCAGGACAATTCGTAATCCGCAATCCCCTTCAGAGCAGCTTCTGTTGCCATACCCAGATCGTATCCTCCGGCACCGTGCAGATGACAGTCCACCAATCCCGGAATCAAGTATTTCCCCGCTCCGTCTATCCGCCGGAGGAACGTCCCGGAACCATCCGGCATCCCTATATCAGGCTTCTGTTTTCCCGGCCTCTCCGCCTCCGGCTTCTCTTGACCGGACATGCCGCCTTCCGTGTCCACCTGCGCGATTCTGTCTCCCTCGATTAATACGCGTCCCGGTCGAAATCCCTCAAGTCCCCGATAGACCCGGACATTCTCTATCCATATCTTCATGACGCTACCCTTCTGCATGCTGAAATAAGGACCATTCGGGGAAGGACTCGCCTCCGCCAATGGCCCTTATCATTTACTGCTTCATTCCTCGTCAAATCTGACTCTCATGTATGCGATAATCTCTGCAACGCACCGCTCGTAGCCCAGCTTCGAACTGTCCAGACACAGATCGTAATTCCTTGCATCCGTCCATTCTCTTCCGGTGTGGTATTTGTAATAGTCTGCACGGTATCTATCCGTCTTCTGGATGAACCGTTCCACATCCCGCTCACTCATGCTCAGTTTCTTACTCGCTTCTGCGATGCAGTAATCCTTGGGCGCATGGATAAATACACTCAGTACATTATCATATTCTTTTAACACATAATCGGCACATCGACCGATCATCACGCAGGATTCCGTATCTGCCAGTTCCCGGATGATCTTCGCCTGATAGTTGAAAAGATTATCGGTAGAGGTAAAGTCATCGCTGTCCGGCGGGATCAGTTCCCCCGCATATACCTTTTTCGCAGCCCGAAAAAGAGAAGTCCCTTTCATGGTTTCATCTGCCTTTGCGAACAGTTGCTCACTGATACCGCTGTCATCCGACGCAAGCTTCATCAGTTCTCTGTCGTAATAATGGATTCCCAGCCGGTCTGCCAGCATCTGCCCTACGGTTCTGCCGCCGGATCCGTACTGTCTCGCTATCGTAATCACATAATTTTGCTTCATGAAAACCTCCCCACCGGTTATTCACCAAGATATGCCTTTCGGATGGAATCGTCATGCAGCAGTTCAGACGCGATTCCCTCCTTTACAATATTACCTGTTTCCAGAACATATGCCCGATCCGCAATGGACAATGCTTTTTTCGCATTCTGTTCCACCAGCAGAACTGTGGTTCCGTTCTTGCTGACCTGTTCGATAATCTGAAAGATCTCATTGACGAAAATCGGTGACAGACCCATGGAAGGCTCATCCATCAGGATAATTCGCGGCTGGCTCATCAGCGCACGGCCCATGGCCAGCATCTGCTGTTCTCCACCACTCAAGGTTCCGGCAATCTGATTCTGACGTTCCTCCAGACGCGGGAAATGTTCATAAACCCGTTGCAGAGTCTCCCGGATCTCATCCTTATCTTTTCTGGTATATGCACCCATCATCAGGTTCTGATAAACCGTCATCTGTGCAAAAACTCTTCGTCCTTCCGGCACATGTGCCATCCCCATGGTTACGATCTTATGCCCCGGCTTCTTCGTGATATCCACGCCCTCCAGAACGATACTTCCGGATTGTGCAGGGACGAGCCCTGTCAGGGTATGCAGAATCGTTGTTTTGCCGGCGCCGTTGGCACCGATCAGCGCGATTACTTCACCTTGCTCCACACGGAAGGAGATTCCCTTAATGGCCTGGATCATGCCGTAGGATACGTGCAGATCATTCACTTCAAGCATTGACATATTCTCTCCTCCTATTCTCCCAGATATGCTTTCACAACTTCCGGATCGTTCAGGACCTCCGCGGTAACCCCCTGCGTCAGAACACGCCCGAAGTTCAGTACGGTCAGTTTCTCACAGATACCGGATACCAGCTTCATATCGTGCTCAATCAGAAGAATGGTCATCTTGAATTCATCCCTTACAAAATGAATGGTATTCATCAATTCCTGGGTTTCATTCGGATTCATGCCGGCCGCCGGCTCATCCAGAAGCAGCAGCTTCGGATTGGTGGCAAGGGCACGGGCAATCTCTAATTTCCTCTGCTTGCCGTAGGGAAGATTACAGGACAGTACCCCTGCCGCATCCGCCAGATCAAACACTTCCAGAAGACGCATTGCCTCTTCATTCATCTTCTTCTCCGTCCTGAAATAACCGGGCAGGCGGAGAATCCCTTCTATCGTACTGTATTTGTAACGATTGTGAAGACCGATCTTCACATTATCAAGAACCGTCTGCTCCTTGAACAATCGAATGTTCTGGAAGGTTCTGGCGATACCCGCCTTGTTGATATCAATGGTCTTTTTCCCCGTGATATCCTCTCCGTCCAGAAAAATTCTGCCCTCTGTGGGTTTGTACACACCGGTCAACAGATTGAACACCGTCGTCTTACCAGCACCGTTCGGACCGATCAGTCCATACAGCTCGCCCTGTTGAATCTCCAGGTTGAAATTGTCTACCGCTCTCAATCCACCGAAGGAAATGCTCAAATTTTTAACATCCAGCAATGCCATACTACACTTCCTCCTCTGTCTTTTTCTTGGTGAGCTTCATCCTGAGGAATCGCTTCAGACTATACTTCTCCCGGAAATTCTTGCATGCGGGTGCCCAGTTCCACAGCATCATTACGATCAGTACGATGGAGTAGATCAGCATACGATACGTATTCAGGAAACGCAGCAGTTCCGGAAGAACCGTCAGAATGATGGTTGCAATAATGGATCCGCGCATGCTTCCGATACCGCCTAACACAACGAATACCAGGAACATAATGGACATGTTGTATCCGAATTTGGCACTGGTTGCCATCAGTGACGGAGCATTGTGCGCATACAGTGCACCGGCTGCACCCGCAATGGCTGCGGACAGGGTGAATGCAAGCAATTTGTATTTCGTAATATGAATCCCGACAGACTCTGCGGCAATGCGGTTATCGCGGATCGCCATGACCGCACGACCGGTTCTGGAATGCATCAGATTCAATATGATCACAAGAGAGATCAATAACATAATGATACCGATGGTAAACGTGGACTGCATGGGATTCCTGGTAATACCCGCAGAACCGTCAATATAAATCTTATACTGGGAAATCACCGCCTCATCCGTCACCGTTGCTTTGGGAGACGTAAACGATAAATGGAACACGCCGTTTGCATCTTTGTAAGCGTATAATGCATTGAAAATGCTCTTGATGATCTCCCCGAAGCCCAGCGTCACGATGGCAAGGTAATCACCCTTCAGACGCAGTACGGGAATACCGATCAGGAAACCAAACAATGCGGCGCACACAATCCCCACCATAATCGCCAGAAAAAAGCGGAGATTCGGATTCATCGGTCCGGTTTTCAGCATCTGTGTGAAAAGACCACTGGAAAACGCGCCCACGCACATGAATCCCGCATGACCCAGACTCAACTCTCCCAGAACGCCCACCGTAAGGTTCAGGGAAATCGCCATCATCGAATAGACACACAGCAGCACCAGCATACCTTTTATCAGGCTGGACAGCGATCCGGCAGAATTCATGATCTGGATCACTGCATAAATGACAATCACAAGAGCACAGGTAATAAAAGAGCTTTTTGTATTTTTACTTATTTTCTTTAACATCTCGCACCTCCTATACCTTCTCCTGGATATTCTTGCCGAAAATACCGGTCGGTTTCACCAGCAGAACGATGATCAGTACGCCGAACACAATGGCATCGGACAATACCGTAGAGATGTAGGTTTTGCCCAGAATCTCGATCAAGCCCAGCAGAAGACCGCCCACAAAGGCACCCGGAATCGACCCGATTCCTCCGAGAACTGCCGCAACAAATGCCTTGATACCCGGCATGGAGCCAACATAGGGATCCAGCGTCGTGTAAGACGACAGATACAGGACACCGGCCACGGCCGCCAGTCCGGACCCGATCGCAAAAGTCAGCGCAATGGTTCCGTTTACACTGATTCCCATCAGCTGGGCAGCACCCTTATCCTCCGAAACTGCCAACATCGCCTGCCCTGGTTTCGTCTTGTTGATGAAAAGCGTCAGGGCGATCATAATCACGATACACACCGCAACCGTAACAATCGTCTTGCCTGTAATAATCAATTCTCCACCGGCCAGCTTCACGGGAGGTGTCTGAACCACTGAAGTATACATCTTCGGATTGGAACCGAACACCAGAAGCGCAATGTTCTGTAACAGATAACTTACACCGATTGCCGTAATCAGAACTGCCAGAGACGAACTTGCCTTACGCAATGGTTTATATGCAATTTTCTCGATGGTAATACCCAGCACAGTACAGAAAATAACCGCGGCCACGATCGACATCCACACCGGCATCTTCAGATTGTACATCACCGTGTACGATATATACGCACCTACCATGATGACATCACCATGGGCGAAATTCAGCATTTTGGCAATTCCGTATACCATCGTATAGCCCAGTGCGATGATGGCATATACACTGCCAAGACTGATTCCTTTCACGAAAGCATCAATAAAACCCATACCTTTTCACTCCGTTCTCACGCACAGAACCCTCACCCTGTGCATTTCTCACAAATAAACAACATGAAAATTATATCATACATGATCTTTTATTCGCAACACCATTCTATCGTTTGTAACAAATCATCAAAACCTCTGACCCATGCAAAAAAGAAAAGGGCCACGGTACTCCGTGACCCTCTATGGCCTTATCCGTCAGCTTATTCCATTGCCTCGTATACGCCGTTCTTGATTACCATTGCCTTCGGAGCTTTGGTAGGCTCACCGTCTGCATCCCAGGTAATACCTGCACCTGTGACACCGTCTACAGAGATCTCAAGCATTGCTTTTTTCAGAAGGTCGCAGATCTCGGAAACACTCATATCCGGAGTTGCACCTGACTTCTCAATCGCTGCTTTGATCGTATAAACTGCATCGTAAGCATCTGCTGCAAACTGGTTCGGAGTTTCATTGTATTTTGCAACATATTTGTCTGTGAATGCCTTGGAAGCTGTCTCTGCGGAAGTTGCTACATATGGTGTTAACAGAACAACATCCTCTGCCAGCGTCACATCAAAGTTCTCTGCACCGAGAATACCGTCAAGACCGTCACAACCGAAGAACAGCGGAGC
>JAEDCX010000005.1 GCA_016293925.1 Lachnospiraceae bacterium
CAGGCATCCGCCATATCATCCACATACAGGAATTCCCGGAGCGGCGAACCGGTTCCCCACAGTTCTACCGCAGGGGCACCGTTTTCTTTTGCTTCGTGGAATTTGCGGATCATGGCAGGCATTACATGGGAATGGTTCAGTTCGTAATTGTCATTGGGACCGTAGAGATTGGTCGGCATACAGCTGATGAAATCATCCCCATACTGACGTTTGAAATATCTGCACATCAGAAGTCCCGCAATCTTGGCAATCGCATAGCCCTCATTGGTCTGCTCCAATTCTCCTGTCAGAAGTGCACTCTCCGGAATGGGCTGCGGTGCCATCTTCGGATAAATGCAGGTACTGCCCAGAAACAGAAGCTTCCGGACATGAAAATCATGACAGCACTTAATCACATTGCACTGAATCTGAAGGTTCTCGTAGGCAAAATCCGCCGGTGCGATCTCATTGGCATGGATTCCTCCTACCTTCGCAGCCGCGAGAACCACCACATCCGGTCTCTCCTGCTCGAAAAAATCACGGACTGCCTGCTGATTCTGAAGATCCAGCTCCCTGTGTGTCCTTCCGATGATATTGGTATATCCCTTCTCCTGCAGGTTT
The DNA here is from genome assembly GCA_016293925.1 of Lachnospiraceae bacterium. GTDB lineage: Bacteria > Bacillota > Clostridia > Lachnospirales > Lachnospiraceae > RGIG4034. Next base: position 601 of record JAEDCX010000005.1, read on the forward strand.
CTCACGATGGCGCTCCCCACCAGTCCCGTATGACCTGCCACATATATCTTATCTGTCTGCTTCATCATTTCACTCCGTATCTGTGTACTTGCTCCCTCACCTGTCGGACAGTCCGGTTACTGTACACGCTTCTTATATTCCTCCACCGTCATGCCTGCAATCTCCTGAAGATCGGCTTCAACCATCATGGACACCAGCTGACGGAAGTCGCATTTCCGTTTCCACCCCAGTTCCTTCTCTGCCTTGGTGGGATCTCCCCACAGAAACTCCACTTCGGCAGGACGATAGAATTCCGGATTCACATCCACCAGCAGTTTGCCGGTCTTGGCATCATACCCCTTTTCATCCACGCCGGTTCCTCTCCACGCAATCGTAATGCCAAGCTCTCCGAAGGCAGCCTCGACAAATTCTCTGACAGTATGGGTCTCATTGGTGGCAAGCACATAATCTCCGGGCTTATTCTGCTGAAGCATCATCCACATGCCCTCCACATAATCGCCCGCAAATCCCCAGTCACGCTTGGCACTCATATTTCCAAGGGATAATTTCTGTTGTTTCCCGGCAACCATATTGGCAATGGCAAGGGTAATCTTACGGGTCACAAAATTCTCTCCCCGTCTCGGAGATTCGTGATTGAACAGAATTCCGTTGCAGGTAAACATATTGTATGACTCCCGGTAATTCACGGTAATCCAGTAGGAATAAAGCTTTGCTACACCATATGGGCTCTTCGGATAGAACGGTGTGGTTTCGCTCTGGGGCGCTGTCTCCGGAAGACCCCCGAACAGTTCCGAAGTGGACGCCTGATAGTAACGGCAATTCCCGCCATTGACACGAATGGCCTCCAGGAGCTTCAGTGTGCTGACCCCGGTAGCTTCCGCGGTATATTCCGGCACCTCAAAGGACACCCCCACATGGGACTGTGCCGCCAGATTATACACCTCCGTCGGCCGGATCTCGCCAATCAGCCGCATCAGATTGCTGGAATCTGTCGTATCTGCAAAATGCAGGAAAAATTTCACTTTATAGTAATCCGACCGGATGATATGATCTATTCTTGCTGTATTGGAGATACTGTGCCTTCTGATCAGTCCATGTACCTCATATCCCTTGGCCAGCAGAAACTCCGCAAGATAGGAGCCGTCCTGTCCCGTAATCCCTGTAATCAGTGCTACATCATTCATTTTATACCGCCCTTTCCACCTGCCGTTCTCCGCCTGCAGGTCCCGTTGTATATAGTATATCCGATATTCCGAAACTTCTTTCGATCATGAAGTATACGCCTGTCCATCCGGGATAACAATATCACATATTGCGGCATAATGGTAAATTATTGCTTTTGCCTTTTCTCTATGCTACAATACAAAATGAAGGAGTACTATCAGAATCGCAAAAAAGGAGTTTTTTCTCATGTCACAGAACCGTTTTATGGAAACATCCCCCTCCTCCAGTGCCGACAGAATCATCGCAAATCCGTCAGATTACGCGCTTCGGCATTATCTGTATGTTCAGGAGGCCGGAACACTTACCAGCCTGCGTCCGCACATCAGCCAACGCGCCTCGCTGGATTCTTTCCTGTGCCTGGTGGTCATCAAAGGCTGCGGAACGATTCGTTACAACGGTAATTGCACGAAATTGCTGCCCGGCGACTGCGTGTTCATCGACTGCCGCAACGGCTACTCCCATGAGAGCAGCCCCGACGATCCCTGGACGCTGAAATGGGTACATTTCAATGGCCGGGAGGCAGGTGAATATTATGATCTGTACACCAGAAATCATTATCCCTTCTCGTTTTCCACTGATCACGATTCCCGCATTCCCGAGTTGATTGACGCCATTCACGCCACCCAGTCGGAGAGTCAGACGCATTCGGAATTATACTCCCACCGCCTGCTTACGGATCTGGTCTGTACCATCATTCAAATCTGTGAATCCAGAGAACGCCCCACGCCAGCCGGCGCATCCGGTTCTGACCTTCGCATCAAGCTCGTCCAGCTTCGGGAATACATTCGGACACATTTCGCTGAGGAGCTCTCCCTGGATAGTCTTGCAGACAGAAGCTATATCAGCAAATATCATCTTGTCCGCGAATACCGGAAAGAATTCGGCACTACCATCCTGTCCGATATTACCAACTGCAGGTTGTCCCATGCCAAATCCCTGCTCCGGTACAGCACCGATTCCGTGGAGAGCATTGCCTCCCAGTGCGGTTTTGCCACTGCCGGATATTTCATCAAGGTCTTCCGCCGACACGAGAAAATGACCCCGGGGCAGTACCGGAACATCTGGTAATTCTGCCTCGGGGTCCGTTCTATTATTCATCGTATCTGTAATACTTGTTCCACTTATCAATTTCATCCTGATTGGATCTGGTTCCGTAAGTAGGAACGACGGAAGGAATCAAATCCGTATCGATCGCTTTTATATCACACTCTACATTCGGATTTCTGTATCCGATAATTGTTCTCGTTTCAAGAGTTTCTTTTTCGAGTGCAATATATTTGTCGGGATAATCCAGTCCGTCATGACACCAGGACAACACTACTGCCGGCTGGAAATCATAACCGGTTGCATCCACCCAGTACGAAACCCAACAGTTGCTATAATTCGTATTACACTGTAGGTAAGTATCAATTACTTCTTCTTCCGAAGGTCCGTCAGAATAAACTCCAAAAGACATCCTTATATAGCTTCTGGGATCCTGTCTCCGACCTTCTCTATTGTCGGAAATAACTCCTGTAAAATCTACAATATAGAAGGTACTGTCTTCGTAAAACCAGTTATAAATATGTCCGCCTGCTCCCGTAATACAAACAAATCCCCATCTTTCATAGTCGTTTGCAAGTACATACGACGCTGCATTTGCCACATCACAGCATACACCGTAATTGTTGGTGAGAACAATATCACCTGCTTCAGCCCATGTCCAGCGTGTTTCCCCTGTCACCATAATCGGCGCATCCGGATTATATATAAAATTTCTATCCTGAAGATAAACCACAAAATCGAGAATGGTATTGCAGTTCTCTCTTACCCATTCCGGATTGGAAGGCGTATGAGGAGCATCGTCCGTTTTAAAGTAACCGGATTCATGTTCCTTGTAAGTATCTGCTTTTTTCCCGTCATTAAAGGTAGACACAATAACCCGGAATGTTTCGATCTCTTCCCCTTCTACTGTTTGTACAGCAATATCGCAGGTTCCTTCTTTCCATCCTGTGATAATACCATTCTCCGCCGTCGCAACCCCGGGATCAGAAGAATACCAGCAATAATCTTTATTCTCATACGCTTCCATAATGCGGGGATGACCAAGATAGACCATGGTCATTTCTTTGTATTTCTTAGATCCGTTATCCGTCAATATTCGGCTTTTGAATGATGTCCTTAATTCTGAATGAGTATCCACTTTCTTTTCATCATAATTGATAGTGGAGCAATCAATCATTCCTGTCTGCGTTGTTTCTTCCTTATCCGTTTTTTCCGAAGCGCTTGCTATCTCATCATTCTCTCCGGCAACATTTTCTTCCTCTTCCCTGTCTTCCGGAATATTTTCCTCCTCTTCCGCGGCGGAAGGATTCTCTGTCGGAAGAATCTCTTCGGAAGAGACCTTGGATCCACAGCCAACCAACAACAGACTGCAAATCAGTATCCCAACCAACCGTTTCTTCATATCGTATACCTCGCTTTCCTTTTCCTGTTCGTTCCCATCATGATGTAATACACCAAGAAGTATACGCCATGGTGCGGAAAAAGTCTTACTCTGTGGGCATAATAGTAATTTCAGCCGCAGGGAACCATGCTCCGCCGCAAACACATCGATTTCTTGCCCTTCTGCGCCGCCAAAAAAGAAGGTGTTCCCGTGGAACACCTTCCAAATACTTATCGTAATTGCAGATTAATAATACTTTCCTTCTTTTGCCACCATCCGGTAAGGACTGACAACGTAGATTCTCTCCTTCCCATTGGCGTCCTTTTTGGGCTGTTTTTCCCTGTCACACTCTATTCCTTTCCCTTTTCGTTTAGAGTATACAGTAAAGTATGCGGAAATTTCTGTACACGCATCCACTTGCTTCAATTATTACACTATCCCAACGCTCTCATATACTCCGCAATCGCATCATGCCAGTCAGCAAACATGAAGTTCGTGGTCAGTTTGAACATTCTGTTCTCCAGTATGGAATACTTCGGTCTGGGCGCCGGTGCATTGTATTCCTCCGTCGTCACGGGTTTTACCACTGTTTTTTTGCCTGCAAGCCGGAAAATCTCTGCCGCGAAATCCGCCCAGCTGCAAGAGCCTTCACAGGTACCGTGGAAAAGACCATAATTATCCGTAGGAAGCAGACAGAGAATTGCCTTGGCAAGTTCGCTTGCACTGGTGGGGGATCCAAACTGATCGTTCACCACGGTAATGACATCATGATCCTCCGACAGACGCAGCATTGTCTTGACGAAATTCTTGCCATCGCCGTACAGCCACGCGGTTCTGATGATAAAGTACCGATCAGAGAACTGCTGCACGAATTGTTCCCCGGCAAGTTTCGTGGAACCGTAGGCCGTCCTCGGTCCGGGAATATCTGTCTCCACATACGGTGTGGATGAATCCCCGGAGAACACATAATCCGTAGATATATGCACCAGTTTCGCATTCACGCTCGTTGCTGCAATTGCCAGATTTCTGGGACCAATGGCATTGATTCTGAATGCCGCCTCCTGATCAGTCTCACATTTGTCTACTGCAGTATAGGCAGCACAGTTGATCACAGCGTACGGCTTTATCTCATTCACAAACCGCATCACCGCATCAATATCCGTGATATCCAGTTCGTCCACATCCGTATTCACACATTCGTATTCCATACTATCCTTCAGCAAAACGCGAATCGCTCTTCCCAATTGTCCATTACATCCTGTAATAATCAGCTTTTTCATACATCCTCCCATGCCTGTCCGGGGCTCCGCCATGGCTCTCCCTTTTTGTTTTTTACATATTATAATCATACATCCCGTATGATAGATTTGCAAATCCATTTCTTAAGCAAACCTTAATTTTTCTATTTTGTCTCTTTTTAGGATGACGAATGCCACGACCTATGTTATAATCGTTTCTAGTGGACAAATGTCCCGAAACAAGTATTCAAGCGAGGAAATAGTTATGAGAAAAAGAATATTGTCTATTTTTCTTGTCCTGACCATGATCGCAGTGTGTATGGTAGGCTGCGGCGGCAAGAAGACAGATGACACCAAGGCTCCTCTTCCGGATGAAGAGTTGACCGACCCTTCCGACACACAGGATAATCAGGATGTGACGGATGACCAGAATACGCCGGATGACCCGGATTCTGTTGTAGAAGAAAACCATGATAACCAGATCAGAAGCGTATTAACCAACGAGTGGATCTCCGATGAGAATCAGGATCTCCGTCCGGTTGCCATGATGATCCCGAATGACAAGAGTGCTCTTCCCCACTATAACATCTCCAACGCAGGTGTTCTGTATCAGTGTCAGGTAGAGGGACGAATCACTCGTCTCATGGCACTTTTTGATGATTACAATGCATTGAGCAACCGTATCGGTAACGTTCGTAGTGCACGTACATATTATGTATATTGGGCAATGGAGTGGGATGCTCTTTTCGTTCACTTCGGTAATCCCTGGTATGTTGATGCCATTCTCGAGAGTGGTCATGTTGCAGATATCAACCTGTTGAATCTGACAAAAGGTACGGAGGCATCCGGCGGTGCCACCACAGAATCCGGTATGCGGGGTATGTATTATCGTGCTTCCGACAGAAGTGCTCCCCAGAATGCCTATGTATCACCTGCAAGCATTGTGAATGCAGCCAACTCCAAGGGCTACTCCCTGACATACACAGACAGCTATAAAGGCGCTCATTATCAGTTTGCTGACGAGAAGAATCCTGTCGATCTCAGTACTTCTTCCGATGCCAAAGAATGTCTGACTCTTGATATGGCAGGTTGCTATCCCATTGACAAAACATACTTCATGTATGATTCCGAGAAGAAACAGTATATGCGTTATGAATACGGTGCACCTCATGTAGATGAAGAAACCGGTGAACAGTTGGCGTTCAAGAACATTATCGTTCAGTTCTGTCCATGGAGAGCTCTGGATGCCAAAGGTTACCTTGAGTTCTACTTCAAGCAGGGCATGTCCGGCTACTACATCACAGAGGGGTATGCAATCCCGATTACCTGGGAGAAAGAAGACGACTTCGACATTACAAGATATTATGACGCAGCCGGCAATGAGATTACTCTGAATACCGGTAAGACAATGGTATGTATCGTGGAAGACAGTGATATGAACGGCGTTGTTATCAAATAACATCCCCTTATCCTAGAAGCGAATATCTGAACGCGAATCAAGAAGGTCAATCAAAGGAACGACCACAGCATCACCGGATGGTGAACTGTGGTCGTTCTTATTCTGTCTGCAACAGACACTATACTGTTGTCTGTGACAGCTGCTATTCTGATTCTGAACTTCTCTCTGCGACAGGCTATTCGCTTCCAATCCATTCCCATGAAACGGACCGGCAATCCCACGCCCGGGCTCTACTCCCCAAGACCGCTCTCAATGATATCAACCAGAGACTTCAGGGCTTGTTCTTCGTCTTCCCCCTCACAGATAAATTCTATTTCATCGCCACATTTCACACATGCCCCCAGAACGCTCAAAACGCTCTTGGCATTCGCTGTGCTCTCCCGAAACGTAAATGTAATCAGCGATTTGAACTGCATAGCTTCTTTGCACAGAATGCCTGCCGGCCTCAAATGCAATCCGGTTGGATTCTTGATCACAACTTTCTGCCTTACCATGTACACACCTCCCACTTTGGATACTCCAGAGCCCTTCTCGCAAACTCTGCATACCACGTAATTATTATATCATATATTGACACTTATAGCATCACATTCTGAATAAGTTTTGCAAGTTTCTCCGCTTCCTGCTGAATCTCCTGCTTATCCTTCCCCTCAATCATAACGCGCACCAGAGGTTCGGTACCGGACGGACGAATCAGCACCCTTCCTTCCCCGGCAAATCGATCCTCCAGTTCAGCAATCGCAGCTGCAATCTCCGGATAATCCATATAGTCATTCTTCTTATGATTAGGTACCTTGGCATTCACAAGTGCCTGCGGAAGCACATTCATGACAGCTGCCAGATCAGACAGGGATTCCCCGGTTTCAACCATTACCTGCAGCAGATGAAGTGCACTGAGCAGGCCGTCACCCGTGGTATTCTCATCCAGGAAAATAATATGTCCCGATTGTTCTCCGCCCAGATTGGCGCCCTCTTCCTTCATGGTCTCCAGTACATATCTGTCACCGACCTTGGTCTGCAATGTATGTATGCCGTTCTCTCTTGCCATGATGGAGAAGCCAAGATTAGACATAACCGTCACGACGATCATATCTTTCTTTAACTGTCCTTTCTGTTTCATATGGTTACCCACGATCGCCATAATCTGGTCACCGTCAACCACATTTCCCCGCTCATCTACTGCCAGCAGTCTGTCCGCATCTCCGTCAAACGCAAGTCCGATATCCGCTTTCTCAAACACAACTCTCGCCTGCAGTTCTTCCATATGTGTAGATCCACAGTTGGCGTTAATGTTGGTTCCATCCGGGTTATTATGAATCGCCACCACCTGGGCACCCAATTCCTTCATCGCCTCAACGGAAGTGTAATACGAAGCACCTTCTGCACAATCCAGTACGATCTTCATCCCTGACAGATTAATATTGACGGAGCAAACTGCGTGATTGATATACTCTTCCCTGGCATCCGAACGATACTTGATCTTGCCCACGCCGGAGCCGATCGGGAATTTGACGCCTCGCATCTCCGATCTGATCAGACCCTCAATCTCATCCTCCAGAGCATCCGGAAGCTTGTATCCGTCCCCGTCAAAGAATTTGATACCGTTGAATTCCACGGAATTGTGAGAAGCTGAGATAACAACCCCTGCATCAACCTTATATTTTCTGGTCAGGTACGCTACCGCAGGAGTCGGTACCACACCGACATAAACCGCATTGGCACCCACTGAACAGATTCCGGCCATCAGTGCATTGGCAAGCATGTCGCCGGATATCCGCGTATCACAGCCTACCATGATCGTTGGTTTATGTTCTTTTTCCTTAGTCAGTACGTATGCACCGGCCTGTCCCAACTGCATCGCCAGTAACGGAGTCAGCTCCTCATTTGCGACGCCGCGCACACCATCTGTTCCGAATAATCTAGCCATCCTCATCCATCCCCATTCTATTTCTCTGTTACATATATGGAAACCACAAATTCGTCCACCGAAGTTCTGACATTCACAGGAATGGAGAATGTTACAGGGACAGAATAATAATGATCTGTTTCCAGCTGTGTGATTCCCAGGTTCTCCATTACAGTTGTCATATTAATCATTCCCGTCAGGGAGCTTGTATTGATCTTCTCAATGTCCTCCGGAATACCGATCAGCGTAACCGTCACGGGTTCCTCGAATTCTACAATGGATACATCATATCCCCGCGGGATATTCGTAATACTGATGCTCTTTGCCGTTATCTCCGCAGTCACGGATTTCTCTTTTTCGATGGAAACAACAATGGTTGCTTTTCCATTGAATGCGGAATCCGCAAGCATTATTCCGTCCGGCAGATACTTGTTCACATCCACGATCACAGTCATATCGCTGCTCTGTCCCGTAACATTCACTGCAGTTTCCGGAATGGAAATCTCTTTGATACCGGCAAGCGTTGAAGGTTTCCCGGCGATCCTGACGGACTCCGGCGTACTGGTCACCTGCCCTGTCAGCGCATATCCATTGACCGGTGTTCCCATAATCTCGTACTTCAGGGGAACGCGTTTGGTTCCCAGAATCTCCACCGTCACATTGATTGCGTTAATGTTCTTTACGACGGATGAACTCCTGATCTGCTTTCCATCCGCATCGTACAATCTGATCTCCGCACTCGTACTGATATCGGAAGTCATCCCCGTTATATCCGCAACCGCCTCTGCAGACACAATCGAATCAATCACGGATTTGGGACCGCTCAACTGCACAATATTCCTGTCCGACCTGACATCCCCGGTAATGTATCCTTCTCCCGGTTTGCCGGAAGTTTTCATATTGATGACCAGCTGCTTTCTGGCAATATCTTCAATACTCAATTTCAGATTGACACTGCTTAGTTTGATATTCTCAATATCATTGTTGGAACGGTCTGTTGTGACATTGATTCCCACCGTATTCATGAAGGTCAGTTGAGACATATCCGCAGTCGCGTGGATATTCTCTTTGCCAAGCGCACTCATCACAGATTTCTTTGCAGTAATCGTCACGTTGATATAGTTACTGTTCTCCAGAATCTCAAAAGTTTTCCCATCATTGGTTACCGCATCCGTATTCAGAATCTCTACCTCGATTCCCTCATACGTCTTGGTCACTTCGGGATCATTGATATTCACAACGATGAGCCAAAGGATTATCGAAGCCAGAAGGGCGAGAATCTTCAGGCCGATGTTATTTGTAAGTCTTTTCTTCATTGCCCTTCTTTCCTTTCCGCTTCTTATGCTTTTTATCCTCTTCCGTGGTCTTATTCTGGATCATGCCGATCTTCTCTTTCACCTCTTCCGGTGTTAATCCACGGTACAATTGTCCCATATATGCAACGCTCACCTTACCGGTCTGTTCAGAAACAACAATTGTCAAGGAATCCGTCGCTTCGGATATCCCCACGCCTGCTCTGTGTCTGGTACCCAGTTCCTTGCTCAGGGAGGTACTGTCCGATAACGGAAGATAACAGGTCGCACTTGTAATTCGGTTGCCGCGCACAATAACAGCACCATCATGTAATGGTGTGTTATGCTCAAATATATTAATCAGCAATTGGCTGGACACCAGCGCATCCACTGCAATTCCCGTCCGTTCATATTCTTCCAGCGTATTATTCTGTTCAATAACGATCAGGGCTCCGGTCCGTACCTTGCCCATCTCGAAACAGGCACGCACGATTTCATTCATCGTACGATCCGTAAATCTTCCCTCCCCCGTCTTCGAATCAATCTTAATGACGGAGCTGAAGATATTCTTGCTCCCCAATTGTTCCAGTGCACGCCGCAGTTCCGGCTGCATGATTACCACAACAGCAGTAATCGCAAGTCCGAAAGCATTCTGCGCAATCCACAGAATCGTTGTCATGTTGAAGATGGCAGCGATCAGAACGACAAACATGATAACAAGCATGCCCTTTAACAAAGACCATGCTTTCGTGTTTTTAATCCATACTATGATCTGATACACTAAGAATGAAATGACAAGTATTTCTACTATGTCCACCCAGGTAATGGAACTTGGGATGTGCAGAGCAGAAAAATATTTTTCCACATAAAAGCGAAACTGTTCCATTCCAGCCCTTCCCTACATGATATATTTTGAGGAGTATATTACTCCGGATTTCTCCTTGGGGGATACTGGGCACCTGATCTGCCCATACTGTTTTCTCTGGGAATTCCTGCCGTACGGCCGTTCCCTGATCCCACGTTCGCCATTCGATTTCCCCCGGGCACACCCGACGTCATCCGATTGGTTCCCGGTGTACCTGCAATTCTCACATTTCCCTGTCCGTCGGATCCGGCTGAAGCTCTAGGTCTGACACCGCTTTCGGTCACTCTGTTGTTTACCGCGCCGGCAGGTCTTGTCGTCCCGTTTGTTGTTCTCGCCATTGTCCGGTTGCGAACAGCATCTGCCGTTCTCGTTCCGGTATTTGCGGTTCGATTCTCCTCCGCCCCGCCCTGTGCATTGATTCTCTTCACGGAACGATCTTTGGGTGCGACGGTATTCTTCGGAACCGCTTTCACATAATAGTAATAATCATCATCCTCGAACTGCACCTTCTCCGTTCTGGAATAATCCACATTGAATACGAAGAACATCAGTACCACGGCAATAGCGGCAGAAACAATCGCGCCTGCAAAGGTTCCGAGCAGCGCAATTCTGGTATCGTAGAGCAAATCCCCCGCCAACAGCACGACCACATTCACCAGACTGCCTGAGATAATTGCAATCGTCCATGCATGATCCACAGCCAGTCTCCTGATCACATACACAACGGTAATCGTAGCAGCAAAAGCAACGATGGTCATCAGCATCGCTTTGTTACCCAGCATACCGTCCACAATATATCGAAACCGCACAACCGATCCATCCGGATCCATCTGCGTAATCGCCGAAGCGTTCACATGTACGAAACGAATCAGATAATACACTATCACGCCGCATCCTACAGAAATCATGGATGCAGGCGTACCGATCAGCCCCATGGAAAGCGGAACCACATACGGTATCTTCAGTAAGAAGCATACCGGTGTTAGTACGACAACAAAGGTGTCTTTCGGTGAAAATCTGAAATACAGCAGATATAACAACAGGAAAAGACACAATGTAAACACAGCAATCTCCAGAGACAGCTTGTACATATGCGCCATGATGAATACCGTTGCAAACAGAATAATGAAATTCAGCGGAAGAAAGGAACACATCAGTGCAACGATCAACACGATTGCGGTACTTCCGATCTTCCCCATGAATCCCAGATTCTTATTGATCAGTAATAACGTAACAAATGCAGTAATAAACTTCAATGCGGGAGTAATATATATCTCGAATGCGGCGTAGAAACTCTTTATTTTCTCCCTGATCGCCAAAAGATTACTCATAAAGCCCGTAACTCCTATATGATTATTTCTTCGCATCACGCTCATACAGCGCGCCCAACTGTTTCAGATAAGCGGCATATATCTTCTGCTTTCTTCTCGCTCTGCTGTAGCGGTAGGAATAGATCGCATATGAAATCACCGCATAAACAACCAGAACCACAGCAAATATGAAAAGGAATCTCTTGCCCATGGTAACCAGATTCAGCTTATTGATATTGGCCATAATATCTTCAAACTGGTACAAAATATACATCACTGCCCCGATCAGCATCGCGATCGTCGCATAGATGACAGATTTGATGATCTGCAGTCCGATAAAGTCCCCCCGGTAGTATTTCACTACCCCGGAATCCTTTTTGCCCTCCGTACCCTCATATGAGGCCATCTTGGTCATCATAATGACTTTCTTCTCATTCAACATAACACATATCCTATCCCGGTTCCTAATTCAGGAAACGCATCTTGGGTGAATCCTTCTCCCGTCTCGCCGGCTGTTGAACCTGTTGCGGTTTGGGACGAACACTGTTCAGATTATTCGTCATCTGCGCCTTGCAGGCATCACAGAACCTTCCTGTCTTAATCATGCTTCCGCAACTCTCACAGGCAATACCGATGGGTGAATCATCGGCAAACACCAGTCTCTCCTCCCGGATCCACTGTTGGATCTGAGCTACTTCCACCTGGCAATCCTGCGCAATCTGCGGAATGGTTGCTCCTTTGTTGGCGTACACATATTTCTTGACCTCCTGGAATTTCGCTTCCAGTTCTTCTCTGCACTGCGGGCAGAACAACGGTCCTCCGATATAATTGAATATTCTCCTGCATCTTCTGCAATTTTTGACGTCCATAATTACTCCTCCCACATAGCACTAGAATCCGTTTCCGGAAGCAAGCGCTACATAATATATCTTTTGAATACCATATCGACGAAATTCCTTGGAAACCGCATCTATTGTACTTCCCGTAGTATAGATGTCATCGATTATCATAATCGTATCTAATTTTACATCATTTCGGGCAATAATGAAAGCCTTTTTCAAATTATTTTGCCGCTCAATATTGCTTAATTCTTTCTGCGGTGTGGTATTTCGCTGTCTGACCACGATTCCGGCATCCACGGGAATCCCCAGCGATTTTCCAAGGGAATCTGCAATCAGCCCCGCCTGATTATACCCTCTCTTTCTGACCTTAGCAGGATACATCGGAACAGGCACCAGAACATCCGGTTCCCACAGGCGGATCCGTTCTCCAAGACGCTCTGCCAGATCCCTTCCGTAGAAATCCGCATACTCCCTCCTGCCCTCGTACTTGAAACGATAGATGGACTTTCTGACAGATTCATATTCATACAATGTCAGCCCCGCATCAAAATAGTGATTCACCCTGCTACAGTCGGCACAGAATTCCTCCCCTTCCTCCCGAAGCTGTTTCCCGCATTTGATGCAGCGAGGCTCCGTCACATACCGCAGTTTACCGATGCATCCTCTGCAGATTTTGTTCCCCAGCGGAACCACAATTCCGTCGCATACCGGACACCGGCCCGGATAAAGATATTCTAACAGCATATTCTCCTAACCGGTTTATCTCTCCGTATCAGCCCGTCGGTGCTCATTCCGCAGGCAGATGAGCCATTTCTCGGATTCTGCAATCCAGGCTCGTATATCTTTTCTGCTCGTTCTCGTTGTCTATCATCTCCTGTACCGTCCGGGAACTTCCCAATATGACAACACAGTTTCTGGCTCTCGTCACCCCCGTGTAGAGCAGATTCCTGTTGAACAGCATCTTCGGACCGGCTAACAGCGGAATAATCACTGCAGGATATTCACTCCCCTGGCTTTTGTGAATCGTTACCGCATATGCCAGTTCCACTTCATCCATCCCGGTAAACGGATACCGCACGATTCTCTCGTCATCGAATCTTACAGTTACCAGTCTGCTATACTCATCGATGTCCGTGATTACGCCGATATCTCCGTTGAAAACTCCCATGCCCCGGTCAATCGGTATTCCGTGGAGTCCCTGTATCTCCCACTCCAGCTGATAATTATTTCGAATCTGCATCACCTTGTCGCCTTCCCGAAAAAGAGTATGCTCGGTGCGGTATTCCTTTTTGTCATCTGCGGGCGGATTCAGATATTCCTGCAGAATACCGTTTAATGTCACCACCCCCAGTGTGCCTTTTCTCATCGGCGTCAATACCTGGATTCCCTTGGGCTCACATTGCACATACCGGGGCATCTTCTCCAGAATCAGCTGTATCATATGCTTATAGATAACCTCATGATTGTCTCTCTCCAGGAAGAAAAAATCACTGCTCTTATTATCCATCCTGATGGACTTGCCTTCATGAATTCTATGGGCATTCATAACAATATCACTGCTCTCCGCCTGACGGAATACTCTTTTTAGCATGACCACGGGAACCGCCCTGCTCCGAATCAGATCCCTCAGAACCTGCCCGGGCCCCACACTCGGCAGCTGGTTCACATCTCCAACCAGAACCAGTCGGGTCCCCGTTGCGACCGCCCGCAGCAATGCCTGGAACAGGAAAATATCTACCATTGACATCTCGTCAATGATAACCACATCCGCATCCAGAGGATTCTCCTCGTTCCTGACGAAACTGCCGCCTCTCTTATCGTCGCTGCCTCCGGTCAGTTCCAACAGCCGGTGAATGGTTTTGGCTTCATATCCCGTCGCTTCTGTCATTCTCTTGGCGGCGCGTCCTGTTGGGGCGGCAAGCAGCAGATTCATCCCCTCCGATTCAAAATACCGGATCATCAGATTAATCGTAGTCGTCTTACCGGTTCCCGGTCCTCCCGACAGGATGAACACTCCCTTGGTAATGCTCTTGATCACCGCCTCGATCTGCTGTTCGTTCAGTTCCAGGTTCAGTTCTTCCCTGAAATGACGGATCCTATCTCTGATGCGCTCCTCCTCCGCTTCCAGAAGTCCTTCCGGATATTCTGCGAAATGCATCAGATCCAGAACCATTCTTCCGCAGTTTAATTCCGCATAATAGGCAGACATGGAATACACCAGCTGCTCATTGTCATCCTGCTTAATGACCAGTTTCTTGTCCATCATCAGATTGGGAATCATGGGTTCAATGGCCGCCTTGTCCACACGCAGCAATTCCCCCGTCCTATCAATCAGCACCTGTATCGGCAAGTACATATGACCCTCTGCCAGTGCCAGAGACAGCACATATAACAGTCCGCTCCGGATTCTGTAATCCGCATTGGCAAGCACGCCCATCCGGGACGCTATCTCGTCTGCAATCCGGAAGCCGATCCCCTCTACATCTTCCGCCAGTCGGTAGGGATTCTCCCGCATGACGCCGTATATGCTCATCCCGTACGTATTGTAAATCTTTATCGCCAGTGTATTGCTGATTCCGTACTGCTGTAAGAACAGCATCACATCCCGCAGTTCTCTTTTCTCCGTCAGCTGCGCCGCAATCTCTCTTGCAATCCGTTCACTGATCCCCTTGACCTCTGCCAGCCGCTCCGGTTCCTGCTCAATGATCCGAAAGGTATCGTCCCCAAACAGTTTCACGATTTTCTTCGCCATTGCCGGTCCGACACCCTTGATCGCGCCAGAGCCAAGGTATCTCTCGATTGCCTTGGCGCCGCTTGGCGGAATGATCCTGTAAGTCTTGATCTTGAATTCTTCCTCATAGGGCGGCCTGCTGACATACTCTCCCTCTGCCTCAATATTCTCCCCCAGATCCATGGTTTTGAAATATCCGATGCAGATCTGATCCCGGTCTTCACAGGTCAGACTCAGAACCGTATATCCGTTGCTCTCATTCCGGTACACAATATGATCAATAAATCCGGTAATCTTTTCCAATGATTTCCTCCCATCAGTCCATCTGCATTTCAGGACGAAGTCCCCTATCGCGCAGGTATGATTTCCGCCTGCAGGATTCTCCGAAAGACAAAAGGGCGCCCGTGCAGGTGCCCTTCCATATATTTCAGCTATACACTGTCCGTATCCCCAGCAAAAAGTGGATCTCCATTCACTGATTACAGATCATAATTCCGCTTCATCTGCTCGAACAACATCTGTGCCAGTCCCAATGAGTTCTGCTCTGTAGCATCGGATGATACCTGACGAATCATCTCATCCTTGTAGTAATCCATCATCGTCGATGTGGACGTACTGGTCATCTCACTCGTGGGAACCGATTTCCACATCTCCTTAAAGCACTGCTCCAGAAAATATGCTTCAAACTCTTTGCATACATCCATCAGTTCTTCTTCGGTTGCATTGGAGTAATCCTTATTCCGGATGGCGGAAGTATTCACTTTACTGTCGGACGCTGCTTTGGTCACATAATCCGTCATTGCCGCAATATTCGTCACATCACCGATTGCCATACATTACCTCCGTTCCGAACCCCTATGCCCGCTTAACGTCTTAACTGGTTTGCCTGCTGCATCATCTCATCCGATGCGGTGATTGCCTTTGAATTCAATTCGTAAGCACGCTGCGCCGTAATCAGATTCACCATCTCATCCACAACCTGGACATTGGATCCCTCCAAATATCCCTGAACCACTTTACTTCTGGTAAGTCCCTGCGTTGTTGCCTCACTCATCGGATCACCGCTGGCCGCCGTAGCAGAGAACAGGCTTCCGTCCTCTTTCTCCAGACCGCCCGGGTTATTGAACTGCACCAGTCCCACGGTAATTCCCAGCGACTGCGGATTATTATTCTCATCCGGATAACAGAAGGTTCCGTCACCCGTAATGGTGATCTTACTCCCCACGATGTCCGCACCGAACACGATCGGACGATCATTCGTATCCAGAACAGGAAGACCGTCTGTCGTTGCCAGCGTCAGACCGCCGACTCCCTCAGACAGTACAAAATTACCGTTTCTAGTGTAATATGTATTTCCATCCTGCCCCGACACCTTGAAGAATCCGTCTCCCTCAATGGCAAACGCAGTGGAACTGGTGGAAGCCAGCATCGGCCCCTGCTTAAAGATGGAATTGATAGCTGCATTTCTGACACCCATCCCCACCTGCGCACTGGTTGGCTTATTGGCACCGTTTGCAGTCGTCGTCTCCGTTTGAAGCGTCTGGTACAAAAGAGACTTGAATTCATTTACTTCGGTCTTGTATCCGGTGGTATTCACATTGGATAGATTGTTTGCAATCGTGTCCACATTAATCTGCTGTGATTTCATTCCGGATGCTGCTGTCCATAAAGATCTGACCATACCCTGTCACCTCATCATTCCGTGTCCGGCAAAATTATACGCGTCCTACATCATTTACTGCTTTATCCAGTGTCTCATCCATCGCCTGAATGATTTTCTGATTTGTCTCATATGCTCTCGTCACTGAAATCATCTCCACCATCTCATCCACAACATTCACATTGGATGCCTCCAGATATCCCTGAAACACCTTGGCCGAGGGTGTTACAATCTGTGCTCCCTCCACGGGAACATAATAATTCTCTCCGTAATGAGACAGATAATTGTAATCCTCGAAATCCGTGATCATCAACTGACCAACCACCTGGCGGTTCTGCCAGATGGTGCCGCTCTGATCGATTGTTGTCTCCGCATTGGGATCTATCTGAATTCTGGTAGCCGCACCGTTCCCCGTAACGCCCAGAACATAATCGCCGTCGCAGGTCGTCAGATAACCGTCCGTCGTCATGGAGAAAGCTCCGTCCCGCGTATATCTGGTCGAAGTTTCACCGTCCTTACCGGTGAATTCCACCGCAAAAAATCCTTCTCCGCTCAAGGCAATGTCAAAGGTATTCTCCGTTGTTTTGAATGAACCCTGCGTGAAATCGGTATACGCTTCCCCGATCTTCACTCCCAGCGACATATTGCCGATATGCTGTACACTGGGGCCTACCTGAGTTGTGTCTTTGATCTTATAGGCAAGTAACGAGGAAAACGCTTCGCTGGTCGAACCTTCTTTTTTGAATCCGGTCGTGTTGGCATTCGCCAGATTATTGGTCAGAATATCCATTCTTCTCTGCTCATTCATCATACCCGTACAACCGATATATAGTCCTCTGACCATGTGCGCTCCTCCTTCTCTCTCCGCTAATGCCCGGTACTATTCCTCTCTGTACCCGGCCAAAAATTCTACATATTGTCCCGTTCCGATCGCAACCGCGGTCATGGGATCCTCTGCCGTCATTGTCGTGATACCGGTCTTATCGGCAATCAATTCCTCAAGACCGCGCAGAAGGCTTCCGCCTCCCGTCAGAACGATTCCTCTGTCCGCAATGTCCGCTGCCAATTCCGGCGGCGTATTCTCCAGAACCTTATGAATTGTGTCAATAATCTGCATTACAGGCTCTTTCAGTGCTTCCTCCGTCTCTTCCGAGGAAACTCTGACGGTGCTGGGATTACCGGTGAATACATGACGACCTCTCACGTCCATGTAATCTACTTCCGGTTGTTTGAATACAGAACCGATTCTGATTTTCAGTTCCTCTGCAGTACGCTCGCCGATCAGCAGATTGTGTTTCTTACGCATATATCTGACCAGTGCTTCATCGAAATCATCCCCGGCCACCTTCACAGACTCACTGACAACGGTTCCACCCAGGGAGATTACTGCAATATCGGATGTACCGCCACCGATATCGACGATCATATTCCCACAAGGCTTTGAAATATCGATTCCGGCACCGATTGCAGCAGCGATCGGCTCCTCAATAATGAACACCTCCCGTGCACCTGCCTGGTAGGTTGCGTCCTCTACTGCTTTTTTCTCAACCTCGGTAACACCGCTCGGCACGCAGACAGCGATTCTCGGCTTGCGGAAACCGCGTCTTCCAAGCGCTTTCTGGATGAAATATTTCATCATCTTCTCCGTTACTGTGTAATCTGAGATAACGCCCTTTCTCAAAGGCCTCACCGCGGTGATGTTACCGGGTGTCCTTCCCAGCATCAATCTGGCATCCTCTCCGATTGCCTTTATCTTATTGGTATTCGTATCAAATGCCACAACAGAAGGCTCCTTCAGAACAACACCCTTCCCTCTGATGTAAACAAGGATACTCGCTGTGCCCAGATCAATTCCAATATTCGTGAACTGCATTCTGATCTTCCCCTTTCCTGAATCATCTATCTTCATAATATCCATAATATCGCTATTTAAACATGCTAGAATATTATAAACGATAAACAGCCATTTTCAAAGGGTTTTATGCAAATTCATAAAAATTTAAAAAAGGCGAAACAGGAACCGGTTCCATCCGTTCCTGCTCCGCATCCTTGCTCTCACATACTATATCGGTATGATTCGGAGAATATTTAGTGCCGTTTGGCTTTTTCCAGCATTTTTTTCACATACAGTCCGGTATAGGAGCCTTCTGCCCCGGCAACCTGTTCCGGTGTACCGCGGGCAATTACGCAGCCTCCGCCGTCGCCGCCCTCCGGCCCCATATCAATAATATAATCCGCTGTTTTGATCACATCCAGATTATGTTCGATTACAACTACCGTATTGCCGCCTTCCGTCAAACGCCGAAGAATATCGATCAGCTTGTGCACATCGGCAAAATGCAGTCCGGTTGTGGGTTCATCCAGGATGTAGATCGTCTTGCCGGTGCTCTTCCGGCTCAACTCCGTGGCAAGTTTAATCCGTTGCGCTTCACCACCGGACAATGTCGTAGAAGGTTGTCCCAGTTTGATATAGGACAGTCCAACATCATACAGGGTCTGAATTTTCCGATGGATCGACGGAACATTTTCAAAGAAATGCATCGCCTCGCCCACCGTCATGTCCAGAACTTCAAAAATATTTTTGCCCTTATAACGAACCTCCAGCGTCTCCCGATTGTACCTTTTCCCTCCGCATACCTCGCACGGAACATAGACATCCGGCAAAAAATGCATCTCAATCTTGATAATACCGTCTCCGCTGCAGGCCTCACATCGACCGCCCTTCACATTGAAGCTGAACCGTCCCTTGGTATACCCATGGGCTTTCGCATCACTTGTGGAGGCAAAAAGATCACGTATCTGATCAAACAGACCCGTATAGGTTGCCGGATTGGATCTCGGCGTCCGGCCGATCGGGGACTGATCGATATTGATCACTTTATCCAGCTGTTCCACTCCGTCGATACCATCATGCAAACCCGGTACCAGCAATGCCCGGTTCAACGTTTTCGCAAGATGTTTGTAGAGAATCTCATTTATCAGGGAACTCTTTCCCGAACCGGATACACCGGTAACGCAAGTCATAATACCAAGCGGGATCTCCACGTCAATATTCTTTAGATTGTTTTCCCTCGCGCCCCGGATCTTCAGAAATCCGGTTGGTTCCAGACGCTTCTCCGGAACCGGAATGGACAGCCTTCCGCTCAGATACTGACCCGTTATGGAATGTTCATCCTGCATAATCTCTTCCGCAGTTCCCATAGCAATTACACGGCCACCGTTCTCTCCCGCGCCCGGACCGATATCCACGATGCAGTCGGCAGCCAGCATGGTATCCTCATCATGCTCTACCACAATCAGGGAATTCCCCATATCCCTCAGGTTTTTCAGGGTAGCCAGCAGTTTATCGTTATCCCGCTGATGAAGACCGATACTCGGTTCATCCAGAATATAGCACACACCCACCAGTCCGGATCCGATCTGGGTTGCCAGACGGATTCTCTGCGCTTCTCCGCCGGACAAAGATGCCGTTGCTCTCGCCAGCGTCAGATAATCCAGACCAACATCAACCAGGAAGCCAACCCGCGCCCGAATCTCCTTCAGTAATTGTCTGCCGATAGTCTCCTGCATCGGCGTCAGTTTCATGTGATCGACGAATTCTTTCAGATCTCCGATCGACATGGAAGTTGTCTCATAGATATTTTTCTCACATACGGTAACCGCCAGCGATGACTTTTTGAGTCTCATCCCATGACACTCATCGCAAGGAGTAATCCGCATGAATTTCTCATATTCCTGTTTCATGTATTCGGAGGCTGTCTCCCGGTAACGCCGGTTCTCATTGGCGATCAGTCCCTCAAAGGCAGTCGGATATTCTCCCTTCCCTCTCTGTCCCTCATAATACACAGTGACTTTCCTGCCTCCGGTACCATAGAGCAGAATGTTCCTTACCTGATCGGACAATTGCTCGTATGGAGTATCCAGACTGAAACCGTACTCTTTGGCCAGAGCATTGAGAAGTGCATTGGTAAAACTGCCTGAGTTGCCTGACGACTGCCATCCGCAGGCTGCAATCGCCCCCTCATTCAGACTCAGTCTCTTATCCGGAATCATCAGTTCCGGATCAAACTCCATGTGATAACCAAGACCATAACATCCGGGGCATGCGCCGAAGGGATTGTTGAACGAAAAGCTCCGGGGTTCAATCTCCTCAATACTGATCTCACAGTCCGGACACGCAAAACTGGAACTCAGCTGCAGAGGTTCCCCTCCAATCACATCCACGATCATCAGCCCTTCTGCCAGATCCAGAACATTCTCCACCGACCCGGTCAGGCGGCTCTCGATCCCCGGCTTCACAACGATTCGGTCCACAACGATCTCAATGTTGTGCTTCAGATTCTTATCCAGACGGATCTCCTCCGAAAGTTCATATTGGTTTCCGTCCGCAATTACCCGGACATAACCCGATTTACTGGCCCGTTCGAATACCTTCGCATGTTCGCCCTTGCGGCCGCGTACGACAGGCGCAAGCAGCTGGATTTTCGTACCTTCCGGCAACGCCATGATCTGATCAATCATCTGATCTACCGTCTGCCGTTTGATCTGTCTGCCGCAATTCGGGCAGTGCGGAATTCCGATCCTGGCATAGAGAAGCCTGAAATAGTCATAGATCTCCGTAACCGTTCCTACAGTGGAACGCGGATTCCGGTTGGTGGATTTCTGGTCGATGGATATGGCAGGGCTCAATCCCTCTATTTTCTCCACGTTCGGCTTCTCCATCTGTCCCAGAAACTGTCTCGCATAGGACGATATAGACTCCATGTATCTTCTCTGTCCTTCTGCATAGATCGTATCAAATGCCAGTGATGATTTACCGGATCCCGACAGTCCTGTCATGACCACCAATTCCTCTCTCGGTATATCGATATCGATATTCTTCAGGTTATGTTCTCTTGCTCCCCGGATTTTAATATATTCCTTCGGACGCATCTTCCTATTCTCCATATATCCTCCGTCATACCTCAACGATGATCGGCAGGCAGGAACTTCTTCAGTTCGATCAACTTGTCTCTCATCTCTGCGGCAGCTTCAAAATTCAATTCAGCCGCCATCTGCTTCATTTTCTTCGTCACATCGGCAATCAATTTCTCCAGTTCCCTGCGGCTCATGGATTCCGGATCCTTCTCAAACTTCATCTTCTCCTGTTCGATCGTCTTGCTGATGCTGATCAGATCCCGGACACTCTTCTGAATCGTCCGGGGAGTGATGCCGTGCTCCTGATTATACTTCTGCTGGATCTGGCGCCTGCGGTTGGTCTCACGAATCGCATTCTGCATGGAATCTGTCATGGTATCTGCATACATGATGACATGCCCTTCCGCATTTCGTGCGGCACGCCCAATAGTCTGTACCAGAGAGGTCTCACTTCTGAGGAATCCTTCCTTGTCCGCATCCAGAATCGCCACCAGTGCAATCTCCGGTATATCCAGTCCTTCTCTGAGCAGATTGATCCCGACCAGAACATCAAACGCATCCAGACGCATATCGCGGATGATCTCCGCCCGCTCCAGCGTATCGATATCGGAATGCAGGTATTTCACCCGGATGCCCGCATCCGTCAGATATTTCGTCAGATCCTCCGCCATTTTCTTTGTCAGGGTGGTGACAAGTACCTTGTTCTTCCGCTCTGTTTCCTTACGGATCTCGCCGATCAGGTCATCCACCTGTCCCTCCACCGGACGCACATCCACTTCCGGATCCAACAGCCCTGTAGGACGGATAATCTGCTCTGCCCGCAGCAATTCATGCTCTGCCTCATACTCTCCGGGCGTTGCGGACACGAACAGAAGCTGATCAATCTGCTGCTCGAACTCTGCGAAATTCATCGGACGGTTATCCAGCGCCGAGGGCAGACGGAACCCGTAATCCACCAACGTGGTTTTCCTGGACCGGTCGCCGAAATACATGCCGCGAATCTGCGGAATCGTCATGTGGGACTCATCAATGATAATCAGATAATCATCCGTGAAATAATCCATCAGCGTATAGGGTCTCTCACCGGGCTTCATTCGATTCATATGCCTGGAATAATTCTCAATACCGGAGCAGAATCCGGTTTCCCGTAGCATCTCTATGTCAAAATTCGTTCGTTCCGCAATCCGCTGGGCCTCGATCAGTTTGTCTTCGCTCTTGAAGAATCTCACCTGTTCGATCATCTCTTCTTCGATATCCCTGCAGGCAAGCTGAATCTTCTCCGGCGGAATCACGTAATGTGATGCGGGGAAAATCGTAATATGCTCCAGTGTCGCATGGGGTCTTCCCGTAATCTGATCCACCTCACAGATCCGGTCAATCTCGTCTCCGAAGAATTCGATCCGGATCACGTATTCTCCTCCCTGGGCAGGATACACTTCCAGCACATCTCCCCGTACCCGGAATCGTCCTCTGTCCAGCTCCATATCGTTTCGCTCATAACGGATGGTGATCAGTTCCCGGATCACCGCATCCCGGTCCTTGGTCATACCCGGGCGCAGTGAGACACGCATCCCCTGGAACTCTTCGGGGCTTCCCAGACCGTAGATACAGGATACGGATGCCACAACGATAACATCCCGCCGTTCCGACAGTGAAGCCGTTGCAGACAACCGTAATTTGTCGATCTCATCATTGACGGAAGAGTCCTTGGCAATATACGTGTCCGTCTGCGGGACATATGCCTCAGGTTGATAGTAGTCGTAGTAGGACACAAAGTACTCCACTGCGTTCTCCGGAAAGAACTCCTTGAATTCTCCGTATAACTGGCCTGCCAGTGTTTTGTTATGCGCAATGATCAGTGTGGGCTTCTGCAGCTGCTGAATCACATTGGCCATCGTAAATGTCTTGCCGGAACCGGTAACCCCCAGCAGGGTTTCAAACTGATTCCCTTTCCGAAATCCATCCACCAGTGCCCGAATGGCTTCCGGCTGATCCCCTGTAGGTGCATATTCCGAATGCAGTCTGAATTCCATGTTATCCTCATTTCCTCTCTACACAAATCCGGACCAAATCTATTGTGGTCATGAAGTCAGTTATCATCGTACCACATCCTTGTTGCTTTGTCCACAGCAAACAGAACATTTGTTCGTTGCCAATGAGCAAAAATCAAGCGATCCGTCATCCTGCAGATCGCTTGAGAGAACATATTCTACTGAACCAGCGGCAGCAGATACTCTATCGCCGCCTGTTTCTGGTTATCAATTCCTTCGTTCAGGTATTGTTCGGAATCCCACTCCACCGGGATATCCGGTTCTATTCCCACACCGTGAATATAATTCCCGTTTGGTGTGAAATAATTACTGATGGTAAGCTTAATCGCTGTTCCGTCACTGAAAGAAATAATCCGCTGCACAATTCCTTTCCCGAATGTAGTGGTACCCACCAGTTTGCCGATCCCGTAATCCTTGATCGCACCGGCCAGAATCTCGGATGCACTGGCACTGTTCCCATCTACCAGAACAGCCAGCGGGATCTGAATCTCTTCGGTTCCGTCACACCGGTATTCCATACGCTGTCCATACTTATCCTCGGTATAGACAATCAATCCCTCCGGAAGCAGTCTGCGGGCAATCTGGCACACCGTCGACACGTTCCCTCCCGGATTGGCACGCAGATCCAGGATCAGCCCCTTCATTCCCCGGGCAACCAGCGTATCATATGCTTCACAATACTGTGCATAGGTCACATCGTCGAATTCCGTAATCTCGATGTAGCCGATGCTGTTCTCCAGCATCTCATATTCCACGGTCGGCGATTCGATCTTGGCTCGCGCCACTGTTATATCAAGGGGATTCTTCTCCCCTTCTCTCTGAACTGTAATCGTGACAGAGGTTCCCTCCGGACCTTTGATCAGCTTAACGATCTCAGAGGAAGTCATTCCGATGGTATCCGTCCCGTCCACCTTGACGATAAAATCTCCCGGTGACAGATCGCTTGCCGCTGCCGGGGTATTCTTGATCAGTTTGGAAACATAACACATATTGGCCTCTGTATTGAAACCGATATACGCTCCGATACCGTAGTAGATTCCTTCCGTCTGACTGATCATATCCTCCAGTTCTTCCTGGGTATAATACACAGAATAAGGATCTCCCAGAGACTCCAGCAGACCGTAATACAGTCCGTCCACAAGTTCCTCTGAATGTATCTCATTCAGATAATGCGCCTCTATGGTATCCAACAGAATCTGAAGCTTACCGATCACGACGTCATTGATCACTTCTTCCCCGTCATCCTGCTGCGACATCTCCGGAACATGAACCGCTTCCTCATTTTTCTTGGAATCCTTCACCCGCATAACCAGATACACGCAGCTACAGATCAGCAGCGCAATCAGGATTCCCGTAAGAATGCCGCCCCAATATGCTCTTCTTTTTTCTCCTTCTCTGTCGTTCAAAAGATTATCGTCGTTCATGTTACGGCTCCTTAATATAGTTCCATGGACTTACATAACTTCCGTTCACACGAACGGAGAAATGTAAATGATTACCGGTAGATCTTCCGGTCGTACCCACTGCCGCAATGGTCTCGCCTGCAACCACCAGATCTCCCTGTTTTACGTACAGCTTGGAACAATGCATATATACGGTATAGATGTTGCTTCCGTGATCAATCATCACATAATTCCCCATGACCGATGTGTAGGAGGCCGCCACCACTTTCCCGTCATAGGCAGCGTAGATCGCCGTTCCGTGGGGCGATGCAATGTCCACACCGTTATGAAACAACTGTACGCCCAGGGTAGGGTGGGGACGATACCCGTAATCACTGGTTACACGGGTATACTTGGCTAACGGCCATAAGAACTTACCGCCGTCGTATTTCCGTATCTGACCGTTTTCCTCCAACAGACGTTTCTTCTCTGCGGCAATCTCTGCTTCCAGCGTCTCAATGGTACTGGACATGGCAGTCAGTTCATCCTGATAATCCTTGATCTGCTGTTCCGCGGTTCTGATATCGGAGTTCATCTGTTCCATTTCCTGCGTTTTGGCGTCCTGCAGTGCCTGCAGATCCTCTTTCTCCTGTTCCAGAACAATCATCTGCTGCTCCAGAAGCTGTTCCTGTGCTTCCAGCCCCAGTTTCGTTACCTCGATCAGATTGGTAATCTGCCTGTATTCCTCCAGCATGTTATGATCATAATCCGTCATGCTGGATATATACTCAGCCCTGGTAAGCAGCTCGGAGAAGTTCTTGCTGCTGAACAGAATATCCATGTAGAGGTTGGTTCCGTTCTCGTACATGAACTGAATCCGCAGTTTCATGTCCTCATATTGCTTTTCCTGCTTCGCAATTGCTTCCTGCAGCTCCTGACGGACACGAAGCACCAGTTCCTGCTGTACCTCAATCTCCTCC
The DNA here is from genome assembly GCA_016293925.1 of Lachnospiraceae bacterium. Classification (GTDB taxonomy): domain Bacteria; phylum Bacillota; class Clostridia; order Lachnospirales; family Lachnospiraceae; genus RGIG4034. The sequence continues at coordinate 26,883 of JAEDCX010000005.1, forward strand.
GACAGAGTATTGATCTCATCCTCCAGATCCATCATACTCTGATCGATTGCGTGAATATATTCTTCCAGGTTTGATTTTTTCCCCTCCAGGTTTTTCAGAATCGTCTGTACCTGGGCTTTGCCGTTTTTCAGCGTCTGCATCTGCTGCTGGGCTTCCTTGATCTCCTTCTCCTTCTCCTCAATCAAGGAGTTGGTCAGTTTACCCCGGCTCTCCGTTACCGGTCCCAGAATACCGACGAAGAAAACAACAACCAGCAAAACGCATACCTTGCGCGATATTTTTCTCATTCGGACCTCCATCTCTTGCTCCTCACGCATCTACACATGAAGATGCCTCTTCACAGTAACGTAACTTCCGATGAATCCGAGCCCGACGCCTACCACAACAGAAACAGGCACCAGTGTCTGGAAAATCTCCTGTACGGACAAAAACGTAAGCATGGATTTCAGAATCGCAAACTTGTTTGCGATGTAATCGGTAACGTTATTGTATATATAATATATGATCCCCAGAGGAATAACTGAACCGATCAGACCAATCAGAATACCTTCTATGACAAACGGAGAACGAACGAAGAAATCCGTTGCTCCCACATATTTCATAATATTGATCTCTTCCTTCCGCACGGAAATACCCACCGTAACGGTATTGTTGATCATGAAAACGGAAACCACCAATAACAGAATGATGATACCCAGGGAAATGTATCCGATCAGCGAATTCACGCCGGCAAGGGTATCGGCTACCAGTTCACTCCGGCGGACATCGCGCACGCCCGGCAGGGACTCAATATAAGTCACCAGCGCGCTCTGCTGCGAAACATCACGCAGATATACCTGGAAATTGGCAGAGTTCTCCAAGGGGTTCTCTGTAAATGTTACCGCAGAATCCCCCACATAATCTTTGGAAAATTCTTCCCACGCCTGCTCCGCGGACACGAACACAACATCCCGGACTTCCGTCCGGCGTCTGATCTTTTGTTCAATATTATCCCGTTCCGCTTTCTCAATACCGTTCTCGAAGAATACGACCACACTGACATCTTCTTCCGCTGTATGTACGATATTTCTGAAATTCTCCAACACGGAGTAGAACACACCAAACAGGAACAGACAGGTTGCGATGGTCGCAATACTCAGCAGGGTAAACCACTTGTTACGGAAAAAGTTGCGAATGCCCTGCCAGATGCAGTAAAAGAGCGTACTAATCTTCATCGACATATCCTCCTTTTTCCTCATCACTGACAATGACGCCTTTCTTCATCGCAATGACCCTCTTGCGCATGGCATTTACAATCTCGCGATTGTGCGTTACCACAACCACGGTCGTTCCCTGTTCATTAATCTCCTCAAACAATTTCATAATCTCCCAGGAATTGTTCGGATCCAGATTCCCGGTGGGCTCATCTGCCAGAATAATCGGCGGATTATTGACAAGCGCTCTCGCCAGAGCCACCCTTTGCTGCTCGCCTCCAGATAACTGGGTTGTTCTTGCCTTGTATTTGCCGGCAAGCCCCACTATGGACAACACATGGGGCACATTTCTCTTGATCTCCTTATTCGGCACCTGAACGATCCGCTGCGCAAACGCAACATTTTCATACACGTTCCGATTGTTCAGCAGACGGAAATCCTGGAACACAACGCCGATATTCCGTCTGAATTTGGGAATCTTACGGCGGCGAAGTTTTGCCACGTTCTGCCCGTTCACAATGATTCTGCCTTCGGTGGGCACGAGTTCCCGCAGCAACAGCTTGATCAGGGTTGATTTCCCGGAGCCGCTGTCCCCGACGATGAAGACGAACTCTCCCCGCTTAATCGTCAGGCTGACGCCGTCCAATGCGGGCGTATTCTCAGAATACACCTTTACCACATCCTCCAGCACAATTATATTATCATCATCATATTGTTTTTGTTTGCGTTTCTTCACAATCCAACTAACCTTTCTAATATTCGAAGCTCTCCATGTACTTCATATACTTCACGACCATCAGTGCAATGCGGAACGTAATGGCATCCTCAAACACACGGAGATCCAATCCGGTGCTTTTCTGCAATTTATCCAGACGGTAAACCAGTGTGTTGCGGTGGATAAACAGTTGTCTTGATGTCTCGGATACATTCAGGCTGTTCTCGAAGAATTTGTTGATCGTTACAAGCGTTTCTTCATCAAAATCGTCCGGACTCTTGCCGCCGAAAATCTCCTTAATGAACAGTTTGCACAGCGGAATCGGCAGCTGGTAGATCAAACGGCCGATGCCAAGCTCACTGTACGCGATCACATCCCTCTCACTGAAAAAGATCTTACCGACATCCAAAGCCATCTTCGCTTCCTTATAAGACCGGCTGACCTCCTTGATCTCACCCACAACGGTGCCGTAGGAAACATGAATCTGACGAATGTTCTCTTTATCCAGATAAGCGATCATTGCTCTGGCTACCTTCTCGATGTCCTTATTGTTCTCATGATCTGCCAGTTCCCGGACCACAATCACATTGTTTTCGTCCACGGCGGTCACGAATTCCTTATTGCTGCCGTCGAAATACGTCCGAAGCAGTTCCAGCACGTTACTATCTTTGCCACGTTCCGCTTCCACGATCATAACCACACGCCTTACATCTGTCTGAATATGTAATTTCTTGGATCTGCTGTAGATATCGATCAGGAGAAGGTTGTCCAGCAGAAGGTTTTTGATAAAATTATCTTTATCAAAACGTTCCTTGTAGGCCACCAGCAGGCACTGGATCTGGAAAGACGCCATCTTGCCCACCATGTGCAGGTTCTCACCGGTGCCGTTTACCGCAAGAATATATTCCAGCTGCTGTTCATCATAGATTTTGAAAAACTGATACCCCAGAACCTCCTGACTGTCCGCCTGGGACTCTGCGAATTCCGCCACGATCTTACGGCAATCACTCATCCTGTCTTCCGTTGTGGCAACGATCATGCCATCCGTATCCAGTACACACAGATCCGTATTGGTGATTCCCTTCAGGCCTTCCATTGTGTTTTGCAAAATCTGATTTGAGATCATACGCAATCACCCTTTCCTGTCAAAACAACATTCCAGCCTCTATTTTATAACATAATACCAAAAAAATCTATAGTCAGAACAGGGAATTTTATGCATTTTTTATCATTTGCAGGCATAAAAAAGGGGGAAAACAGAAAAAACACCTTTTCTCTCCGTTTTCGCCCCCCATATTCATTCCGCATCCGGATCATCAGTTCTCCTGATACTTCTCTCTGTCAGCCGGATTTTGCCAGCTTTCAGAAGACTTCCAACCGCACGTTTGAATTCGTTCTTGCTCATACCGGTCTCTCTTCGGATCACTTCCGGATTTGCCTTGTCGGTAAAAGGAAGTACTCCGTCAAAGCTGTCGATCAGTGCAAGTACCTTCTCTGCATCCTTCTCCATCTGAAGATACGCTTTTTCCCGGACGGACAGCACCAGTCGCCCATCCTCCAGTACACTTGCTACCCTTGCCTTGATATATTGTCCGGCTTCTACCTGTCCATACAACTCCCGTTTCGGAATCAGTGCAGAGTATTTCTCATCCACAGCAACAAATGCGCCGAAATTGTCACTGATCTCATATACCAGTCCCTCCACGCGGTCGTCCTTCCGATAGCCGCTGACCGGCTCCAGCAATGCATATATTTTCATCGTTGCACAGAGCCTGCCGCTCTTGTCCACATACATGGTCACCAGACACTGTTCTCCCGGCTTTGGGCGGTACGTCTGTTGTTTGAAGGGAAGGAACAGATCCTTTTCCAGCCCCCAATCCAGAAAGGCCCCGTAGCGGTTCAGTTCCCGCACATTCAGTTTCGCCACCTGCCCGATCATGAGAAGCGGGGTTTTCGTGGTGGCGATCATGCGATCCTCCGAGTCCCGGTACAGGAAAACTCGCAGACTGTCTCCCGGCTGCAATCCCTCCGGCACCTGTTTTCTCGGAAGAAGCACTTCCTCCTTGGAATCCATATTTTCCCCCAGGTAAACACCGAAGTCCACCCTTCGGGTCATCTTCAATTCCTGCATCAAACCTAGTTGTAACATACAGCCCCCCCTGATAGAAAAATGCTCTCAATATTGAGAGCATTCTTAACTGGGCTACAAGGATTCGAACCTTGAAATGACGGAGTCAGAGTCCGTTGCCTTACCGTTTGGCGATAGCCCATTATTCATATGTCGCAAAGTCGAGCAGAAACGCTTCTGTATCGCTTGCACGTTGACTATAATACACGAGAAAAAGGACGTTGTCAACACCTTTTTCATTTATTTTCCGGTATACACTGTAATCGTGCAAGAAGATTCGATCCCCAGTTTCTCCAATCCGTTATACATCTCCTGCGTTCTGTCCGCACAAGGCTTACATACATGATCTTCCATCATATTGTCCGGAACACCCGCCACCACTTTATATAACGGTCTGCTATACCCGCACATATCGCAGGTACCGGTCACCTGCTCCTCCTTGCCGCAGCCGGCAAAACATACGGTGCTCACAGCCAACAAAGCAATAATACTGATGATTTTCTTTTTCATTCTCATTCTCCCCTGTTGATCCATAGGTGCCAATGCAAATTCCTTTTTGTATTATAAATATTCCGCTCCGAAAAAGCAACCGATAAAAAAGAGTGCAGGGATTGCTCCATGCACTCTTCCATCATACTTCCTTCAAAATTATACTTCAAAAATCAGATCCGCATAGGTCGGGAACGGCCAGATCTCTTTGTCAACAATCATTTCCAGGGCATCTGCAGGCGCACGCAGTTCACTCATGGCAACCATAACAACGTCCTTGTAGAAGAATGCTTTCTCCTTCTCATCGGTCATGGCTGCTGCCTGTGCTTCTACTTTCTTCAGGTTGGTAAGTGCCGCATTTACCTTGTTCAACAATTCTGTTGTCTCTGCAAGAATGCCGGACTGTACGGACGCATCCGCACCTGCTTCTTTCACGCTCAAAACAGTGGACGCAAGCTGTCCGGTGTACTTCATAACGGCAGGAACAATCTGCTTGGAAGCCATATCAATCATGGTCAGGGCCTCAATATTGATTGTTTTGGAATAGGTCTCATAGAGAACCTCCTCCCGGGATTCCAGCTCAGCCTTGGTGAAGATACCGAATTTCTCAAACAACTTGATGGATTTCTCTGTGGTCAGAGTCTCTGTAGCCTCCACCATGGACTTGATATTCGGAAGTCCCCGTTTCTCAGCCTCTACAACCCACTCATCGGAATATCCGTTTCCGTTGAAGATGATTCTCTGATGGTCGGTCATGTATTTCTTGATCAGATCATGTACCGCAAGGTCGAAGTCATCTGCATTCTCCAGAATATCGGCAGCCTCACAGAACGCCTCTGCAACAATGGCATTCAATGTTGTGTTAGGGCTTGCAATGGAATCTGCGGAACCAACCATGCGGAATTCAAACTTGTTACCGGTAAATGCAAAGGGTGAGGTTCTGTTTCGATCGGTAGCGTCTTTCTTGAAATCCGGCAATGTAGAAACACCGGTTTCTAAGATTCCGCCTTCCAGACAGGTTGCGGCAACGCCGGTCTCCACCAGCTGCTTCACAACATCCTCCAGCTGCTCGCCCAGGAACATGGAAATTATGGCCGGAGGTGCCTCGTTGGCTCCGAGTCTGTGGTCGTTGCCCACATCGGATGCGCTCTGCCGTAACAGATCCGCATGGGTATCTACTGCCTTCATGATACATGCCAGTACCAGCAGGAACTGGATATTCTCATTGGGTGTTGCACCCGGATCCAACAGATTCACACCGTTATCGGTGCACAGTGACCAGTTGTTATGCTTACCGGAACCGTTTACTCCTGCAAAGGGCTTCTCATGGAGAAGACATCTCAATCCGTGCTGTCCTGCCACACGTTTCATTGTCTCCATAATGATCTGGTTATGATCCACCGCAATATTTGCTGTCTCGTAGACCGGTGCCAGCTCATGCTGTGCAGGTGCCACTTCATTATGCTGTGTCTTTGCCGTAACGCCCAGTTTCCAGAGTTCTACATTCAGGTCTTTCATATAAGCGCCGATACGCTCTCTGATGACGCCGAAATAATGGTCCTCCAGTTCCTGTCCTTTGGGTGCCGGTGCTCCGAAAAGAGTACGCCCGGTAAAGATCAGATCGGCTCTCTGCAATGCTTTTTTCTGGTCTACCAGGAAATATTCCTGTTCCGGTCCGACAGAAGCGGTTACCTTGGTAGCTCCTGTATTCCCGAACAATCTCACGATACGAAGTGCCTGCTCACTGACTGCCTCCATGGAACGAAGCAGAGGTGTTTTCTTGTCCAGTGCCTCCCCGGTATAGGAACAGAACGCGGTGGGAATACACAGGATCGGTCCCGTTGCTGCCTCCTTGATAAATGCCGGAGAAGTAATATCCCAGGCTGTATATCCTCTTGCTTCAAAAGTTGCCCGAAGGCCGCCGGACGGAAATGAAGACGCATCGGGCTCTCCCTTGATCAGCTCTTTCCCGGAGAACTCCAGAATCATCTTTCCTTCCTCTGTGGGAACATTGATGAAAGAATCATGTTTCTCCGCGGTAATGCCCGTCAATGGCTGGAACCAGTGGGTGTAGTGCGTTGCACCCTTCTCAACTGCCCAGTCCTTCATTTCCTTGGCAATGACGTCTGCGGCAGCCAGAGATAACTCTCCGCCTTGATCCATGACACGTTTTGCCTCTTCATACACTTTTTTCGGTAAACGTTCCTTCATGACTCCAAGTGTAAAGACGTTTTCTCCGAAAATCTCTTCCACATTAATGCCCATATCCTCATCTTCCTTTCTTGATTCGTCAGCCTCAGTTCTTCTCTTTGGTCCATATAGGAATATCCTCGCGGATTCCCGATGTCATGCAGGGAACAAGCCTCTTACACGACAAAAAACGCCCCAAAATCTCTTTTGGAACGTCCTCGTTCTTGTCATATTCTATGGAAACAGAACTGTCTGCTTCATTTTCTATAAAATACTCTAACAAAACACAAAATGCAAGTGTTTTTGCAGAAAAAAATAATCATTTTGATACTTTTCTACAATTCCACCGTTTTTGAATCATCTCGATCTGTCGTTTTGGGTATTCTGCACAAGGCGTCCTTCCCGTCTGCCCCCGGCCGGTTACTGCTCTGTTCCCACCTGCGCCACACGAAGAATATCCCCCGGACAGGGTACATGGGACAGCTTCACGGATAATTCTTTCCGGGGATGCGGACAGCTCTCCACCGGTTCATTCCGGTCGTCAAACATGGCAAGCACCTCCACCGCCACATTGTCGCCATCCGGCTTCATAATCTCAATATGATCCCCCACGCAGAACTTATTCCGCTGCTCAAAGCAGGCTCTGCCCTCATCATCCACACGCTCCACGATGCCAAGATAAACATATTCGTTTACGTATGTGTTGCTGTCATAAATCTGGGTATTCTCATCCGGACGCCCGAAATAGAAGCCTGTTGTGAACTGGCGATAGGTGCATTTGGAGATCTCTGCCCGATACCAATCCATGTTGGCACGGTATTTCTCCGGGGACTCCGAATAATCGTCGATCGCTTTTCGATAGGTTCTCGCAACCGTTGCCACATACAGGGCAGTTTTCATACGTCCCTCAATCTTAAAACTGTCGATTCCGGCCTCTATCATCTCCGGAATATGCTCAATCATACACAGATCCTTGGAATTGAAAATATAGGTGCCCCGTTCGTTCTCGTAAACCGGCAGATATTCACCCGGACGTTTCTCCTCCACAACCGCATATTTCCAGCGGCAGGGATGGGTACATGCTCCCTGGTTCGCATCTCTTCCCGTGAAATAGTTGCTGAGCAGACACCTTCCCGAATAGGAGATACACATGGCGCCGTGAATAAAGCTCTCAATCTCCATCTCTTCCGGAATGTGTTCCCGGATCTCGTGAATCTCGGACAGGGACAGTTCCCTTGCAGATACCACCCGTTTCGCCCCCAGTCTCCACCAGAACAGATAGGTTTCCCAGTTGGTATTGTTGGCCTGGGTAGATACATGGATATCAATCTCGGGACAGATCTGTCTTGCCATCGTGAACATGCCCGGATCAGCGATAATCAGTGCATCCGGCCTCAACGCGGCAAGTTCATGAAAATACTCCCGCGCGCCCTCCAGATCCCTGTTATGGGCAAGGATATTGGCGGTCACGTGAACACGGACCCCTCGTTCATGGGCATATCGTATTCCTTCCGCCATCTCCTCGGATGTAAAATTCTTCGCCTTGGCCCGTAACCCAAAGGCTTCTCCACCGATATATACCGCATCAGCCCCAAAATTCACTGCTGTTTTCAACACTTCCAGGCTGCTGGCAGGAACCAACAATTCAGGTTTCTTCATACTTCTCTCTGTATACTTCCCTTATCTCTTTATACTGATGGTCACGCCATCCCCCACCGGAAGAATCACCGTGGACAAATCCGGATCATGTTTCAATGCATACAAATATTCCCGCATTCTGGAATGAATGGTGCGGTTCCGTCTCGTCACCGCATATCTGGATTCCAGAACCTCGCCATCCTGCAGGACATTGTCCGACACAAGCGCTCCGCCGGGAGTCAGCAATCGTTTTACATCCGGCAGGAAATGAATATACTGTCCCTTCGCCGCATCCATGAAAATGAAGTCAAACGGTTCCTGCAGACTCCCCAGAATCTCACAGGCATCGCCCTCCAGCAGCGTAATGGTATCCTCCATACCCGCCTTGCGGAAATTCTCCCGCGCCACGGGAATCCGCTTCTCGTATTTCTCAATCGTGGTTATATGACAGCCTTCCGGTGCATACTCCCCCATCAGCAGGGCAGAGAATCCAACCGCAGTCCCAACCTCCAGAATTCTCTCCGGCTTCCGCGTCTGCATCAGAAAACGGAGCAGACCCTGCATATCTTCCCTGACAATCGGAACATCATTCTCCAGTGCTTCTCTCCGAAGCGTATACAGGTAATCCGGATAGGGTGGCTCAAAGGACTGGATAAAAGAGAATAATCTCTCATCAATCACCATATCATTCTTCCCCATTCGTATCCCCGTCTTCGGGTTCGTCATCTGCATCGTATCCGACAGGAGAGCTTCCTCCCCAGTCGCCATCCTCTCCGCCTCCGTAGAGATCCGCCTCGTTACCGGCTGCAAGGGCCTGAATAATCTCTTTGGGCGTCATGTTGGTATTCAGTGTATAGATTCCGGGCTTCAGTTTGCCGTGCTCGCCGGATAACAATTCCTGGAAATAGAACAGTCTGGCGTCTTTGATCAGACCCTTGTCCTGCAGGATCCGTCCGATCTCCTTGACGCTCTTACCCTCAACGATGGCAACCGTCACCTCCGTTCCTTCTCCCTCTTCCATGGCCGGCGCGCCAAATACATTTTTACCGAAATCATAGAACCGAACGGCATATTTGTAGATCAGGAAAATAACGATGGCCGCCACCGCCACCTTCACCACACCTCTTGCCAGTCCGGTCACAATCTGTTTTGTGTTCATCCGATCTTCCTCCGATGATTACTGATCCTCAAAAGTCATGTCAAAATCAATCTGTTCCGTCAATGTCAGACACAGGTCCTGCATCAAACGGCACATGGCCAGCTCCGCCTGCAGAAACTCATTCACCATTGGGTTATCCCGGAACGCTTCATATTCTCTGCGGAAATCATCTGCTTTTTCAAACAGGGTATCCGCATCCTCTTCCATCTGAAGATGGTAATTCCTGATCCGATACTCATCAATCTTCTTTTTCAGTTCCGGAAAATGAGACATCTTCTCTTTTTCATACATATACTTCTTGTATATTTCGGAACTCCTGATAAATTCCACGGTGGGTTCCGCACCCTTCCTGATCTCCTCCGTTGTCAATTAGGACACCTCCATAATGATCGGCAGAATCATAGGTTTTCTCTTGGTTTTGCGCCAAAAGAACTCTCCGAGGGTATCTTTGGTGACGGCTTTGATCCTGCCCCAGTCAGAAACCTGACGATCCAGCAGCTGGAAGAGTTTGTCCTCAATCAGGGATCTCGCCTCTTCAATCAATTCATCTGCCTCTTTCACATAGATAAATCCGCGGGATACAATATCCGGACCACTGACCAGCTGGTTCGCCTGATCCAGCCCCATAACAACGATCAGAATACCGTCCTCTGCCAGTTTCTGGCGGTCCCGCAGAACCACGTTGCCTACATCGCCCACTCCGAGTCCGTCTACCAAAATTCCTCCCACGGGAACCTTGCCGGTTACCGCCGCCCCCGCATCATCCAGTTCCAGCACATCACCGGAGCTCAGGAGAAAAATATTCTCTTTCTCAATGCCAAGTTCCTCTGCAATATGAGCCTGCGCCAGCAGGTGTTTGTATTCCCCGTGAACCGGAATGGTAAACTTCGGCTGTGTCAGTGTATAGATCAGCTTGATCTCCTCCTGACATGCATGTCCCGATACGTGGGTATCCTGGAAAATTACCTTGGCACCCTTCATGGACAGCTCATTAATCACCTTGGACACCGCTTTCTCGTTACCCGGAATCGGATTCGAGGAAAAGATAATCGTGTCGCCCGGTCTGATCGATACCTTGCGATGGGTTCCATTGGCCATACGGGACAGGGCAGCCATACTCTCCCCCTGACTTCCCGTGGTAATAATGACGGTCTTCTCGTCCGGATAATCCTTCAGGTTCTCAATATCAATCAGTGTATTGTCCGGAATGGCAATACATTCCAGATTCTGGGCAGTTTCTATGATGCTGACCATACTTCTGCCCTCTACCACAACCTTACGACCGTATTTGTATGCAGAATTAATAATCTGCTGCACACGGTCCACGTTGGATGCAAACGTAGCAATAATAATTCTGTTGTTCTGATGCTCCGCAAACAGGTTATTAAAGGTTTTCCCCAGAGTTCTCTCGGAAGGGGTAAATCCCGGTCTCTCGGCATTCGTACTGTCACACATCAGCGCCAGCACACCCTTCTTACCCAGTTCCGCAAACCGCTGCAGGTCAATGGCGTCCCCAAAGACAGGCGTATAGTCCACCTTGAAGTCTCCCGTATGCACCACAATTCCTGCCGGGGAATAGATTGCCAGGGCCGCCGCGTCCACAATGCTATGGTTCGTCTTGATGAATTCAATCCGGAACTGGCCGAGATTCACAGCCTGGCCGAATCGAACCACCTTACGTTTCGTATGCTCCAGCAAACCGTGCTCTTTTAACTTATTCTCAATGATTCCCATGGTAAGCCTTGTGGCATACACGGGAACATTTACCTCTTTCAGAATATACGGCAGAGCACCGATATGATCCTCATGTCCGTGGGTAATCACAAACGCCTTCACCTTTTTCAGGTTATCCTTCAGATAAGTTACATCCGGAATCACAAGATCGATTCCGAACATATCCTCTGCCGGAAACGACAGGCCACAATCCACCACAACGATACTGTCTTCGTATTCGAAGGCAGTCATGTTCATTCCAATCTGCTCCAAACCTCCGAGGGGAATAATCTTCAGCTTGGACGCACTGATATTCTCTTTTTTTCTCAAAACATAACCTCCGTTAATCTTCTTTGACCGGAATTCTCCCATGAAAACCACTTGCCCGAATCCATGACAGGCTTCCGTATGTAATGTATCCTTGAGAAGACGCCGTCATCTCCCACCGGCTACTCCTCTTCTCTCACGAAATCAACATCCTCCAGCAGATTTTCGAAAATCGTGCTGACCGCATCCAATTCCGCATCCTCCGTCACCATCTCATAGATTCCCTCCGTATCCTCCGGTTTGGACAGATCCTTCAGGATATACGCGTCGGCATCTCCGCTCTCTTCCTCGGTTACCAGGATATAGTTCACCCCACCGATCGTCGTCTGCTCGATGACATAGAATTCAATCTCTTCTTCACCTTCCGGTGTAAATCTTATCTTTTCTGCCATATCAGTCCTCTTTTTTCTCTCTGCTCCTAAGGTCCAGATATCCCTGCAGGATCAGTGTGGCGGCAATCATATCCACATAGTCCTTGCGGTTCTCCCGGCGGATTCCGGCTTCCATCATGATCTTATCCGCCTCCACTGTTGTGAGTCTCTCATCCCACAACACCACTTCCAGACCGGTTCTTCTTGTTAGCATATCACGAAAAGAAAGCGTCTTATCGACCCTTTCTCCCTCTGTATCATTCATATTCTTCGGTAAACCGAGCACGATCTGTTCTACTTCGTACTGTTGAATCAATTCCTCAATACGGGCCAGTGTCTGCCGCAGTTTGTCTTCCTGTTTCCTTCGGATGATCTCCACGCCCTGCGCCGTCATATAGAGTGGATCACTCACCGCAACCCCCACTGTTTTGGAGCCGAAATCCAGTCCCATTATTCTCATGTACTTCTATCCCCATCTGTTGCTGGCAATGTACTCGAGCAGCATCTCTTCCACCAGTTCGTCTCTTTCCACCTTCATAATCAGACTTCTGGCGTTCTTATGACTGGTAATATATGTGGGATCGCCCGACATTACATATCCAACGATCTGATTTACCGGATTATATCCCTTTTCGGTCAGTGCCTCGTAAACAGTTTCCAGTATCTTCTTCACGTCGGTCTCTACCGGCGGTAACTGTTCCGATCCAACTGTCACGAATTGTGTCTGTCCTAAATCCTGCATCTGTGTCACGTCCTTCTCCATCCGCCGGCAGCCACGCCTGCGGACAACCTTATCTGAATCTATCTTACTCTATCCATCTATAGATTACAACTTAATTTTTTCGCAAAATAGAATCCCCTTATCCGCCAGAAGTTCTGATCCCACGCCGCGGACTATCCTGCCTCTGGTGTTATCCGCATCGTCCCACTGATCCGCCAATGTGGCAATCTCCTCTTCTCTCACTGCAACCGGCACATATTCTCTGGAGTATCCGGTTCGGTACCATACCCCGTCAATCTCTTTGCGTTCCTCCAGGAGAATCTCTACTTCTTCTCCGATAAACCGCCTCCTGAATTCCACAGACTGCCGCTCTGTCATGGCAAGGAGAACATCACTCCGTGCTCCTTTCTGTGCTTCCGTCAGCTGATTCGGCATGGCAGCCGCCACGGTTCCTCTCCGTTTAGAGTATTTGAATACATGCATCTCATAGAGATTCTGTTTCTCCAGATATGCTCTCGTACACGCAAACTCTTCCTCTGTTTCCCCCGGAAATCCCACGATTACATCCGTCGTGACGGCACACTTGGGAAAAGCTGTCCGCAACAGTTCCACGCATCGTGCATAATCTGCCGTTGTATAATGCCTGTTCATCCGCTGCAACGTCGCATCGCATCCGCTCTGCAGTGACAGATGGAAATGCGGACACAGCTTCCGCATCTGACGGAGCTGCTCCGTAAACTTTTCGGTTACAATTCTCGGCTCCAGAGAGCTGATACGGATTCTGCTCACACCCTCTACCGCATCCAGTGCAAGCAGAAGCTCCGGAAGTCTTCCGGAGTTCGCCATATAATCGCCGACATTGATGCCGGGCTGCTCAAAATCAACTCCGTAGGAGCTGATATGAATCCCGGTTACGACGATTTCCCGGTACCCTGCCTCTGCCAGAGCCCGGACCTCTGCCACAACATCCTCCAGCTTCCGGCTTCGAACCCTTCCTCTGGCGTACGGGATGATGCAGTAGGAGCAGAACTGATTACAGCCATCCTGTATTTTGATGTATGCCCTTGTATGCTCCGCTGTCTTGCGAAGCTGCATCTCCTCATATTCGCAGGTGTGATCCATATCCACCACATCCTCCGCGTAGTAGCCGGATTCCCGCACACACTCACGCTCTGCCATATATCGGTTCAGAATCTCCACGATATCCCGTTTCCGGTTATTGCCTACCGCAAGATCCACATCCGGATCCTGCTTCAGCGTTTCTCTTCCCGTCTGCACATAACATCCAACGGCAACCACAATCGCTTCCGGATTTCTTTTCCTGGCACGGTGCAGCATCTGGCGGCTCTTGCGGTCTGCAATATTGGTAACGCTGCAGGTGTTGACCAGATAAATATCCGCTTTTTGATCAAATGGTACAATCGTGAAACCGCTTTCGGCAAGGTTTTGTTGCATAACATCAAATTCATAGGAATTCACCTTGCATCCAAGGTTATGTAATGCTATTGTTTTCATGCTTTTCTCCGATTATTTTGTACTGTTTTTAGCATTGACATTTTCTTCCGCAAACATTACTATATTATGTGGAAGGTATATTAGATGAAGGAGGTAAGACAATGAAGACAGTACAGATTTCTTTGAATTCTATTGACAAGGTTAAGTCATTCGTTAATGACATTACCAAATTCGACTATGATTTCGATTTGGTATCCGGAAGATACGTAATCGATGCAAAGTCCATCATGGGTATTTTCAGTCTGGATCTTTCTAAGCCAATCGACTTGAACATTCACGCTGAGGATAGTGCAGAAGAAGTTATGAACATCTTAAAGCCTTACATGGTGTAAGCTGTTCGTCCGCTCAGAGCCAACTGCCGTGCCGGTTTCGGTACGGCTTTCTTGTTGTCCTGCGGAAATAAAAAGGTTTGATTTACCGTCCCACATCATTCGTTCGGATCAATCTCAATCACTTCGGTAGTGGAAAGCGCTTTCTGCACGAGCATATCGATCTGCTCCTCCAGATTGCGTTCATGAATCCGGATCACCTTCTGATTCGGCTTGGTCACCGGATGCTTCGCCACAAAAATCGTGCAACAGTCCTCATACGGCAGAATGGATGTCTCATAGGTATCGATCCGCTCTGCGATATCCACAATATCCTGCTTGTCAAATCCGATCAGCGGTCTGTATACAGGAAGCTCACACACTTCATTGGTAGACGCCAGGGAGTACAGGGTCTGGCTCGCCACCTGTCCGATACTCTCACCGGTCACCAGTCCGAGACACTGATTGTCTTTGGCAATCTGCTCTGCAATACGCATCATATAACGCCGCATAATAATAGTCAGTTCTTCATGCGGACATTTCTCATAGATATATAACTGAATATCGGTAAAGTTCACCACATGCAGGCGGATCGGTCCGGTATACCGGGAAATCTTTCTGGCAAGATCCACCACTTTCTCCTTGGCACGCTCACTGGTGTATGGCGGCGCATGGAAATACGTTGCCTCCAGCACAACGCCCCGCTTGGCGATCATGTATCCCGCCACAGGAGAGTCTATTCCCCCCGACAATAACAGCATCGCCCTTCCGGCTGTTCCCACAGGCATCCCCCCGGGGCCCGGAATCACGATGGAGTAGATATATATCTTCTCCCGGATCTCCACATTCAATGCAATCTCCGGTTGATGAACATCCACCTTCATCTCCGGAAATGCATTCAGAATCACGCCCCCTAATGCAGCGCTCAGTTCTACGGAATCCATGGGATAATTCTTCCGCGCTCTTCTGGAGAATACCTTGAACGTCCTGTTCTTATCCGGATATACTTTGTCCATATAATCCACGATGACTTCCGACAATTTCTCGAATCCCTCATCCTCCACATGAACAACAGGACAGATACCCGTGACGCCGAAAACCGTTTTCAGTGCCTCGACAGTCTCGTCGTAATCATATTCGGACTGACATTCCACATAGATTCTTCCCTTGGTTTTATGCACCAGGAACTCACCCTCGCATCGTTTCAATGCGATAACAATCTGCTTTACGAGCATGTCCTCGAACAGATACCGGTTCTTGCCTTTGATACCGATCTCCGCATATTTTATCAAAAAAGAACTGAACATGTGATTCATTCTGCTCCTCCATATCATTTCCTATCCTACGGACGCTTCCTCACCGCAGGAATCCGGAGTCGGATCTACGATCCGCCCCCTGCCATACACTTTTCCACCAGATTGATGATAGCAGATGCTTACGAAAATGACAAGAACATATCCAGCACCTTCTGTTGTCTGGATCTGGCCAGCAACAGCTCATCCCCGTTCGTCATTGTCACTTTTCCACGACCCACCATACCGATATGCCTCAGATTGACCAAATGATATGCACTGCTTGCCACAAAGCGGCTCTCCGGCAGAATCTCCCCAATCTGTCCCATCCCCTCCTCTGCAGCAATCTCCCCGTTGCGCAGATGGATGACCGAATGCGCTTCATCCTCTTCCACATAATAAATATCCCGGTACGGTATATACCACCGGCGTCCCGACACGGTGACGGGAAGCCTTGTTCCCAAAATCGTGCGTTTATACGCACTGACCAGCGCTTCCCGAAGGCTTCCCATACTGACCGGTTTACACAGGTACCGCGTGATCTCCATGCGGAACGCATCCATTGCATATTTACCATTCCATGCCAGAAACACCACCGCAGTGGGAGCATTTTGTCGGTGCAGTTCTTCTGCAACGGAAAATCCTCCCTGGGAGCGGTTCTTCACATCCGCAAGCAATATGTGATAAAACATACCGCTTCTGATTTCATGCAGGAGAACGTCGCTGTCTCTGTAGGTTGTTATACTGAAATCCTGCTCCTCCTCAAGCATGATCTTCTCCGTCAGCGCCCGCAGGAGCGTCAGGGAAGTAGCTTCTCCGTCACATATGGCGATCCGAAACATAGATACTCCTATCTGTATCTCCGATAGAACGGCAATAACTCGCTGATGGTTTTCAGTGTGTAATCGATCTCTTCCCTGGTGGTAAATACGGACATACTGAAACGCAGGGTGGAGTCTAACAGATCCTTCGGCACACCGATGGCACGCAGGGTGGCGCTGGATTCTCTTTTGTGGGAAGAACATGCACTGCCCGCGGACACATAGATTCCCTTATCCTCCAATGCGTGCAGCATCACTTCGCTTCGAACCCCTCCGAAGGACACGCTGATGACATGCGGTGCACTGTCTCTGCCGGTAAGTCCGTTCACGTAAACTCCCTCATTGCGAACCACCTCCGAGGCAAAGTACTCCTTCAGTTCATACATTCTGTCAACATCTTCCTCCATATGGCTCATCATCTCTTCCACTGCGATGCCAAGCCCCGCAATTGCGGGTACATTTTCCGTTCCGGATCGGAATCCGTTCTGCTGACCGCCGCCGAACAGAATCGGCTTCATCTTCACCCTGTCATTCATGTACAGAAAACCGATTCCCTTCGGTCCATGAATCTTATGTCCGCTGACGGACAGAAGATCAATCTTCATCCGCTTGGGATAGATCCTCACCTTGCCGAATCCCTGCACTGCATCCACGTGGAAAAGAGTACGGGGATTCATCATCTTGATGAGATTACCGATCTCTTCAACCGGTTGAAGGGAGCCAATCTCATTATTCACATGCATCACGGAAACCAGAATGGTTTCACGGGTCATGGCACGCTCCACGTCCTCCGGACGCACCCGTCCCGTCTCGTCCACCGGAAGATAAGTAACGTGAAAGCCCTGTTCCTCCAGATACTGCATCGTTTTCAGAACCGCCGGATGCTCGATCACCGTTGTAATCATATGCTTTCCGTAACGGTAATTCGCCTCTGCCGCACCAATCAGCGCCATATTATCGCATTCCGTACCACCGGAGGTAAACAGAATCTCCCCAGGTGTTACCTTCAGGCTTCTGGCAATCGTCTCTTTTGTACGTTTCAGGTATCTCTCCGCCTCCACGCCTTTCTGATGCATACTGGAGGGATTCCCGTAATCCTCTCTCATGATCCGGGACATCTCATCTATTACCTTGTCATAGCAACGGGTGGTTGCCGAATTATCCAGATAAACTTCCATGTATCATTCTCCTGTTGTATAAGCTTACTACTAATATATGCTTATTTTTCAAGCCGGTACATCAAAATGGACAAAACCGTCATTCCGGCTGTTTCCGTCCGAAGGATCCGTTTTCCGAGAGAAATCGGTTCGATTCCGCAGGCCTTGGCTGCCGCAATCTCTTCCCTGGTAAATCCCCCTTCCGGACCGATAAATACGGCAATACTCTCTTTTCCGTCCAGGTGGTCGAACATTGCCCTGGTCTGCTCCATTCCTTCCGCAAGTTCATAGGGGATCATTCTGACCTGCATCGTCTCGGCATATTGAATTGCCTGCCGGAAGTTCATCACCCCATGCACGTTCGGGATGATGGCCCGCCTGCTCTGTTTTGCCGCCGCCTCGGAAATGGCGTTCCAACGTTCCAGCTTGCTTTTTTCCTTCTTCTGGTCCAGTTTGACCACCGCCCGGTCGGTTGCAACCGGAATAATCTCGTACACCCCAAGCTCCACAGCTTTCTGGATGATCAGTTCCATCTTATCCGCCTTGGGCAAACCCTGGAACAGGTACACCTTCGCCGGTAGTTCCACATTCTCTTCCCGTACAAAAAGAAGATCCAGGTTCACTGAATCTTCTTCGTAGGAAGCAATTCTGCATCGGTATTCCAGTCCGTCCGAACCGTTGCTCACCGCAACCTCTTCTCCGGGCTGCATTCTCAATACATTCTTCATATGATTTACATCTGGGCCCGTAATGGTTACGATACCCTCCTCTTTCCGGATCTGATCCGGTGTTGTAAAGAACTGATACATAAAAGCCTCGTCCTATTGATCTTTTCTCGCGGTGACGCTCACCCATTCCCCCTGACGGGTCACTTCCAGAATGGTCAGTCCCGCATCTTCTACCGCCTTACATACCGTCGATTCCTTGTCGCTGATGATACCCGAGGTAATGTAGATGCCGCCGGGTTTCATCTGTGCGGTAATCACCGGCGTCAGCGGAACCAGAACCTCCGCCAGGATATTTGCCATCACAATATCATACTTCTCATATCCGACCCGGTCCTGAATATCCTTGTCGGTAATCAGATTGCCGATCATGACGTCAAAATCACCGCGGTCGATGCCGTTCACATCCATATTCTCATATGCCGCCGTAATGGCGCAGGGATCCAGATCGGTTCCAACCACATGTCCTGCCCCGAACATCAGTGCAAGAATGCCCAGAATACCGCTTCCGGTTCCCACATCCAGAATCTCATCTCCCGGCTGTACGTATTTCTTCAGCTGTTTGATACACAGCTGCGTTGTCTCATGCTTGCCGGTTCCGAATGCCGTTCCGGGATCAATATGCAGTATCTTCTTATCCCGGTCCTCCTCGGGAACCTCCTCCCAGGAAGGGATGACCAGAAGATCGTCAATATAAAACTGGTGGAAAAACTCCTTCCAGTTGTTTATCCAGTCTTTGTCTTCGGTTTCGGAAAGCGTAATGCTTCCCTCGCCGATGTCCATGAATTCCCGGAGCTCCTCCAACGCCTGTTTTGCGTCCTCCATGATCTGCTGAATATCCGTTTTGCCATCCTGTTCCACGAAAAAATTCAGATATGCAATACCGTCATCCGGCTCGATCTGCGGCAGAATATCCACAAACATCTGCTCTTTGTCGGACTCTGTCAACGGCACCTTATCCTCTATCTCCGCGCCTTCCAGCCCCACATCATACAGTGTACTGATAATGATATCCTCTGCTTCTGTTGTCGTCTTAACCGTCAGTTTATTCCATTTCATTATTTGAAGATTCCTTTTTTCTTACCGGGCCCCTTATCTTCAGGCGCCTTATCACCGCCGCTGACTCTCTTTGCCGCATTCAGGGAATCCCCGCTTGCCGCATCAAACTTCATCAACAGCTCTCTTGCCTCTTTGCTCAGATGATCCGGTGTCTGAATCACCAGTGTCACATAGTGGTCGCCGCGCACTCCGGATCGTCTCACATCCGGCATGCCTTTGCCCTTCAACCGTACTCTTGTATCCGTCTGCGTGCCTGCCTTCACCTCATAGATTACCCTGCCGTCAATGGTATCGATGACAATCTCTCCACCCAGCGCTGCAACAGCGAAAGAAAGCGGTACCGTAGAATAAAGGTCCAGTCCCTGTCTCTGGAAAATCGGATGTCTGGATACATTGACCTCCACCAGAAGATCACCCTGTTCTCCTCCGTTAACGCCGGGCTCGCCCATTCCGCGGATCCGGACGCTCATACCATCGTCGATTCCTGCCGGAATCGTCACGTTGATCCGCTTCTCCTTGGGAATATAACCATTCCCCCGGCAATCCGGACATTTTTCACGGATCATTTTGCCTGTTCCGTTACAATCGGGACAGGTCTGCACATTCTGAACCATGCCGAACAGGGACTGCTGACGATACACCACCTGACCTTTCCCCCCGCACTTACTACAGGTCTCCGGATTGGATCCCGGCTTCACGCCGCTGCCCTTACAGGTCTTACATTGTTCCTTTACGGTATGATCAATGGTCTTCTCACAGCCCTTGAACGCCTCCTCAAACGTAATCCGCACACTCGTCCGTGTAGAAGCTCCGTCACGCGGTCCGTTTCTTCTGGAAGAAGACCTCCGGCTTCCTCCAAAAAGATCACCGAAAATATCTCCGAAGATATCGGAGAAATCACCTGAGAAATCAAATCCGCCGAATCCGCCGCCGGCACCCCCGGCACCGCCCTCAAACGCAGCATGACCGAACTGATCGTACTGACGCCGCTTCTCCGGGTCGCTCAGCACGGCATACGCTTCACTGGCCTCCTTGAATTTGATCTCTGCTTCCTTATCTCCCGGGTTCATATCGGGATGATATTTCTTGGCAAGGGCTCTGTATGCTTTTTTCAGTGCTGCATCATCTGCGTTTTTGTCTACGCCCAGCACCTCGTAATAGTCTCTTTTCTGTTCTGCCATAATGATTCATCCTTCTTCATATAACGCACGAAGGAAGATAGCTGTTGTAAGGTCTTCTTCCCTGCAAAACTATCTTTCCTCCGGTTCGTCTCTATTCGTTCAATCCGAATTATACTTCTCTGAAGTCTCCATCCACAACATCATCCGCTGCACCGGAAGCAGAACCTGCATCCTGACCCATGCTGCCCATATCGGGACCTGCGCCCTGAGCACCTGCTGCACCCTGCATCTGCTCATACATCTTCGTGAAGAGATTCTGTGCATCCTGCTGTAATTTCACATAGGCCGCCTTCATCTCATCCACTTCAGCGTCTGTCATCTCGCGATCCTTGGTCTGCTCTAACATATCCTTCAATGCCTTGATCTCGGATTCGATATTCGCCTTCTCACCTGCGTCGATCTTGTCACCGACATCCTCGATAGCCTTCTCTGTCTGGAAGATGAAGGAGTCTGCTTCGTTCCGTGTATCCACTGCCTCTTTTCTCTTCTTATCCTGCGCTTCGTATTCAGCTGCTTCTTTGACTGCCTTATCAATATCCTCGTCAGACATGTTGGAGCTTGCTGTGATGGTGATGTGCTGCTCTTTACCGGTTCCCTTATCCATAGCGGATACGTTTACGATACCGTTTGCATCAATATCGAAAGTAACCTCGATCTGCGGCATACCACGTCTCGCAGGAGCAATACCGTCCAGACGGAAGGTTCCGAGACTCTTATTATCCTTGGCAAACTGTCTCTCGCCCTGAAGGACATTGATATCAACTGCTGTCTGATTATCAGCTGCAGTAGAGAAAATCTGGCTCTTCTTGGTAGGAATGGTTGTATTTCTCTCGATCAGTCTGGTTGCAATACCACCCATTGTCTCGATGGACAGTGACAGCGGGGTAACATCCAGAAGAAGGATCTCGCCTGCACCGGCATCTCCGGCAAGCTTACCACCCTGGATGGAAGCCCCCAGTGCTACACATTCATCCGGATTCAGCGTCTTGCTGGGCTCTTTACCGGTCAATTTTCTGACATGCTCCTGAACGGCAGGAATACGTGTGGAACCACCAACCAGCAATACCTGGCCGAGTTCGCTTGCTGTAATACCTGCGTCCTTCAATGCATTCTGAACCGGAATAGAAGATCTCTCTACCAGATCTCTTGTCAGTTCATCGAATTTCGCTCTGGACAGGTTCATATCAAAGTGAAGCGGTCCGTTTGCGTTCATGCTGATGAACGGAAGGTTAATGTTGGTTGTTGTTGCGGAAGAAAGCTCTTTCTTCGCTTTCTCAGCTGCTTCTTTCAGTCTCTGCATAGCCATCTTGTCGCCTGACAGATCTACGCCGTTTGCATTCTTGAACTCGGATACCATCCAGTTGATTATCTTCTGATCGAAGTCATCACCGCCAAGATGGGTATCACCGTTTGTTGCAAGAACTTCGATAACGCCTTCGCCGATCTCGATAACAGATACATCGAATGTACCGCCACCAAGGTCGTATACCATAATCTTCTGCTCTTTCTCATTGTCCAGACCATATGCAAGCGCTGCTGCCGTAGGCTCGTTGATGATACGTTTTACATCCAGACCCGCGATCTTGCCGGCATCCTGTGTTGCCTGCTTCTGGGCATTGTTGAAGTATGCGGGAACGGTAATAACCGCCTCCGTTACTTTCTCACCAAGATAGCTCTCTGCATCTGCTTTCAGTTTCTGCAAAATCATAGCAGAGATCTCCTGGGGCGTGTACTTCTTGTCGTCAATCGTTACCTTATAGTCGGAACCCATATGTCTCTTGATGGACGAAATGGTCTTATCTGCGTTGGTGACAGCCTGACGCTTTGCCGGCTCACCAACCAGTCTCTCTCCGGTTTTCGTAAATGCTACAACAGAGGGAGTGGTTCTCGCTCCTTCCGTATTCGCGATAACGGTGGGCTTACCACCTTCCATTACAGCTACACAGCTGTTTGTTGTACCAAGGTCAATACCAATAATCTTACTCATAATGATCTCCTCCTAAATAAATATATGACATTCTCATGATTTACTGTACTACGGCTACCATACTGTGACGAACTACCGTTCCCCTGTATGTGTAACCCTTCTGAAGTTCCTGGGCAACCATTCCTGTCTCCAGTTCTTCACTCTCAACCTGCATCACCGCATTGTGCAATTCAGGATTGAATTCCGCTCCCACCGCTTCGATCGGCTTCACTTCCAACTTCTCCAGTTCCACCATCAGCTGCTTGTAGATCATATTCATTCCTTCCGCAAAAGGAGAATTCTTCTCCTCCTCGGGAACAGTGGCAAGCCCGCGCTCAAAGTTATCAATCACCGGCAGAATCTTCTCGATCACGCTCTTCGCACCCACCTCGAACATGGCCGCTTTCTCGATCTCTGTTCTGCGGCGGTAGTTTTCAAACTCAGCCAGCTGACGTTTTACCCTGTCCTGAAGGTCATCGATCTGCTCCTGCAGTTTCTCGGTCTTCTTATCTGCTTTTCTATCTGCTTTGCGAGACTTACGGTCTGCCTTATCCTCATTCTCATTGGAAGCTTCTTCTGTTTCTTCTCCGGGATTCTCCCGGGTCTCGGCGGACGCTTCCGTTTCATCGGTTGCTTCCGCATCATTACTGACTTCTTCCTGAAGGTCATCCTGAACCTGATCCTTCATCTCTTCCTTCTTATCGCTCACCGGTTCTCATCTCCTTACTCTTTTTTGCTATATAGGGTATCCAGCTGCTCCTGAAGGGTCTTCAATGTATCGACCACCTTATCGTAATCCATTCGTTTCGGGCCGATAATACCGATCGTCCCCTTCATACCCTCACCCAGTTCATAGGTTGCGGTTACAATACTGCAATCCTTCATGTTCTGGATCGGCGCCTCGTTACCGATGTACACCTGAATGCCTGTGCTCTCCTCATCCGCAAGCCTCTCGGTAACCAGCTGGTTCAATGCCTGTTTCTCTTCAAATGTATGAATAATCTGACTGGCCATATCATGATCTGCCAGCTCCGGGTATTTGAAAATATTATTCGTTCCGCTGGTGTAGATCTCCAGTTCCTCATCCGCCTTGATGGCATCTGCCACCGCGTCAATCACCTCGTTGATGATGTCGCTGTGAATCCCCGCCTGTTTCTTCAGGGCTGCAATCATGGACAGATTAATCTCATCAATGGACAACCCGTTCAGATGCGTATTCAGCAGAATGTTCAGTTTCAGCATCGTCTCATCGTTCAGTTCCTCGGTCACATCCAGGATCTGATTCTTGATCACGTTACCTTCCACCACAATCACCGCCAGAATCTGCTTCGCATCCACCTTGGACAGCTGCAGAAACTTCAGCTTATTCTTCTGAATCGTCGGTGCACTGATCATGGTTGCGTAGTTGGTATTCGTTGCAAGAACTCTTGCTACCTGTTTCAGAAGATGATCCATCTTATCTTCCTTCTCCAGCAGCATCTCCTTCATCTCCTGCACTTCCCGGTCCCGCTCCTGCATCAGGTTATCCACATAGAAGCGATACCCCTTGTCGGAGGGAATCCGGCCCGCAGAGGTATGGGGCTGTTCGATGTAACCCATCTCTTCCAGATCGGCCATCTCGTTCCGGATTGTTGCGGGACTCAGATTCAGATCCGTATATTTGGAAATCGTTCTGCTGCCAACCGGTTCTCCGGTCTCCAGATAATTCTTGATGACGGCCTTCAAAATGGCTGTTTTTCTCTCATCCAGTTCCACGCATTCACTTCCTTCCGGTGCTGTGCTTCCAGGTGTTATGATCCAGAACCAAGAGTTTCCATGCGAAACAGTTCCGTTCGCATGGGTACACATCCTCGCGGAGCTCTTTCTTTTCCGGGGCGAAATATCCCAAAGGAAAGAAAAAAGTGCTTCTCACGGCTTCGGATGTTTTGCTTATTAGCACTCAATAGTTAGGAGTGCTAACATCCTCTTACCATAAGATAGCACTATCATTTTTTCTTGTCAACTGAAAATCCATAAAATATCTATAAATTGCTTCGATTTCATACCTGGCCCCGGATACGGGGATCGGATCCTGCATCAATCTGATTCCGCAGCATCCAGACACATCCCGGCAAGGATACGATAGAATTCCGGAAGTTCCACATCCACACGGATCGGGGATCCCTGGGCATTCAGGAAACAATGGGAAGAATTCCCTTCAAAAACAACTTCCCCGTTCTCCCGCTTCATGATGTATGCAAGCTTGAGGCGGATTCCTCTGAATTCCTCCACCCGGACATCAATATAGATCTCTTCCGGAAATGTGGTCGTCTTCTTATATTTGCAGTCCACGGTTACCACCGGCGAAATAATGCCCATCTCCTCCAGTTTGTCGTAACCGAACCCGGTACTCTTCAGGAAATCCACTCTCGCCTCTTCCATCCACCGGATGTAGTTGGAGTGATGGGTAATCCCCATCTTATCGGTTTCATAATATTGAACAGTATGCTTGTACATAGATCGCTTCCTCCCTTACCTCCGCAGCCCGTAAACAGACCGGGCACGGCATCATGATACGCCTTTGAAACAAGATACCATCGATTATACCATATTTCCCTCAGACAGGGAATGCCTATCTGCAGCTGCCATCAATCCTTGAACCTCATCAGTTCTCCTGCTTCAAAGGTAAGGAATCCTTCGTCCGTCGGTCCATAATAGAAGAAATGTGTCAGTATAACAGTATCATCATCAAGAACATCAATCCAGTAGGATAAATTCGGCAGTTCACCCTTCAGTTGCACGCAGGTTCCGTTGATAACGTCGTATCTGTAGAGATATCTCTCCGTACACAGAAACAGTTTTGTCCAATCATGATTCGGTGATACCTGATACACCTGTTCACCCTCCGGAAGAACATCGGCAAATGAAATCTCTTTTCCATCGACTTCAAAATGAGTAAGCGGGGGTCCGGATACATCATCAAAAAAGTGTCTCATCTCCTCTGTTTGAGGCTCCCTTTCCAACCAATAGACAGTTTCGAATACACGTCCGTCTTCTTCATGGGTTTTCGGAACGATTTCCACATACACAGTCTGACCGGTGGCATATTTTACTAGGAGATGATCTCTGTCAAACACTTTGAATGCAAGAAGTAACTGATTCTCCATATACAGCTTAAGCTCGTCTGTGGAATAATCCGAGAAATACATTACCCAGCCATCCAGAAACCAGTAAGCATAAGTATCGTTTCCTTCACAAGCCACCTCAAGCGGATTGCCTTTTTGACATTCCTCCAGCCAGTGCTTAACATATTCGCTCTTTGTTACACTGATTCTCCGGTAGTCTCCGTTTTCTGTCTTATATCCGACCGACACATATCCTCTCTCATCAATCAGTTCTATCCACAGGTAGTATTTTTTACCTGCACACTCATAGCCTTCCCATATTGCATACTCCGGGATCTCTTCTTCCGGCACAACCTGTTTTATATCCTGTTCAACAGCCATGGTCGTCAGGTATATTTCTCCCTGACGATATCGGAATCCCTCCCAATAGGACGGACAATAGAATTCTTCCGCATACATATATACAGTATCATCATGCAGTTCAATTCCATATGGTTCTTCCGGCAACGAAATCGCAGGACCAAAGGAACCATTTTCCGTGGAGTATTTGTATAGTTTTGTTTCCGTAACGATCATCAGATTTCCCCGACAGGGAATGATCTGGTATATGACATCCGGATATTGTTCCAGAGGATCATCCTTTCCATCGTCCAATGACATTCTGTGCAAAATATTACTGTCTGCGTAATAGAGATAGCCATCCATTTCGCATTTTGCTCCCCTTGCCACATAAGCAACGGTATCATATGTTTCATGACAGGAGTCTCTCCACTCCACAAGTTCCGGACGTTCAAATACATCTGCATATTCTTCCGGAATAATCCATGTCTCTGTTAACGTTCCTTCTTCCGGAAGGTATGTTACATAAGTAATCCTGTCACCCCTGGTTCGAAGTAAAAGCGTATTACAGTCTATTACCTTCATCTGCGCAACATCCAGTTCCAACAGCAGCGGTTGCAGCTCATAGTTCCGGTAATCCGCATAATAGATAGAGCCGTCACTTGACTTAATGTAACAATACGTGTCATTTCCGGACATATCATATTGATAGTCTTCCCAACTAAATCGACCATTCTCACTTTTCTTGCTTGCTACGATCGGACGAATCAGAGATTCTCCTGATACGATTTGATGAATGGTCTGATTATCATTGCTATATCCAACCCGCATAACACCATCTGCATCGGTATATAGAAAATAAACCGCGCTGCCATAGTGATAGGAGCAGAGTATTTCGTCCTCTGATAGATCAAAGAGGCTCTGTGTGCGACGGTTTACATGATAAAGATTCGTAATCGCATCCCCATTGACAGCATTCTCTTCACAAGTCAGTCGGATATCATCCTCCCCGACAACTTCCAAATGAACCGGGAGATTATGATGTTCTACGACAAACTCAGACGCTTTCGAATCCAGCACTAATCTCATGGTTGCATTTGCGGTTGTGTAATATAGTACATTTCCTGTTCCCTTCATCTCGTTGATTACATCATGTGCGATAAAGTATTTCTGAACATCCGTTTCATCGCTATTCATACAATAAATCACATTCTGATCATCGAAATATATTTTATCCCCTATCTTAACCTCTGTTTCAGGAAGCCTCACTATCGTAAGAACTTCATCGATTTCAGAATCATCAACGGACTTATGCGCTTTCCCACACGCCGCGAAAAGCACGGAACACAAAACACAAATCCATATCAACCCGGCCTTTTTCATCATACTTGTCCCCTTTTATTTTTGTAGCCACAATCCAGACATGTTTTTCCCGAATATCGATGGGAATAATCTGTCGATGTTGACATCATGTACCCCCACACACATTCCTGTCAAAAAAAAGAGATACTCGTCATTTCCCACGATTTCCTTTATGGTTGCATTCGCTTGATACACATATTCATCACTTTTTCCGCTATAATCAGTTTTTCTAATCTCTCCCGAATAATCTGAATAATAAACGCAATTGTCTGCTGCATAATAAGAACTGATTCCTGTTTTGTATACTGTAAGGGTTGAGAAATCACCATTCAGCCAATACTGTAACGTTCCATCTCCTTCAAGCGACCAAACATAATCTTGATCTAAAACATAATGATATACAAACTCTTTTCGTTCCTTGGCAAATGATAAGTATGATATCTCATCAATTTCCTTTTCAAATATCCTCTCATCAGTCACAATCTTTCCGTTTTCCCAGATGGCGTTAGTATCATCAACAGCATATGCATTTATGTCACTGATAATAATACTCATTAAAAAAACTCGATTGTCCGGCTTAGAAATTTTGTCCCCTTTGTCACATCGGTTTCCTCTCTTTCTGTATGTTTTGTACTATGCTAATATAGTACATAAGAAACAAAACGTCAAGCACTCTCTTCTATTACTTTTTCATACTGGAGAATTTTTACTATTTGCTTCAACAAAACAACTCATTCTGTACTTAACGTGTATTCACAATGTGGTTCCAATGTCGATAAATCCTTTATGCTTGATGCGTGATAATACATAATATCCTCTCCGTAAAATTCCTATTTATCCAAGCGGTGCCCATTCGCATTCCGCTTCGCTGCATGCTCATGACGCGCTGTCGCGCTATGCATCCAGCCCGATATTCAGCCGTTTGTGAGCAAGCTCCCACGGCTGATTTCGTCCTGTCTGCGCACCGCTCGTAGAAACGCGCAAATTCCTATTTTATTAACAATCGAGTTTGGGCTTGGAATAGTCTCAAACTCGATTGTTTTATAAAGATTTATGATGTTTTTGTTACACTCCAGGGTTCTTTTCTATAAAATGAGATTGAAAGGATTGTAGCAATTGTCCAACCAATGGGCCAGGCACACCAGATACCAGTCGCTCCAAGGGCAGTATGTGAAAAAACATATGCCAAAGTAACACGTAAGATTAAATCAGTAAACGTTGCAATCATGAAGTATTTCATCATTCCAGCTCCCCTAAGTATTCCGTCAGCTACAAGTTTGGCAGACACTACAAAATAAAAAGGCGAGAGGATTCTAAGAAACATGATGCCGGTGTGCATTGCTAAAGGTGTTGGGGATTCTAAAAATAATCGTAGGCATATTTTCCCACCAAGGAAATAGAGGATAAACAACGGAAGACTAAGCATCCAGACCATTTTTATTCCAGCTTTAAATCCCTCTTTTATTCTCGTCATTTTTAAGGCACCAAGATTTTGCGAGGCGTAATTTGATATACCATTGCCCAGTGTGGTAAATGAAGTGATTACCAGATTGTTGAGCTTAACTGAAGCAGAATATCCGGCCATTACAGGTGCGCCAAAGCCATTTATAATTCCTTGAATAACAATATTACCAAATGAAATAAAGCTTTGCTGAAGTGTGCTTGGGACTGCAATTATAATAATTTGCTTAAGCAATTCAATATTGAATGCGTATTCCGCTTGAACGGAACAGCCTGCACGCTTCAGCGGGAAGGCTGTCCGCTCCAAACGGGAAGTTTTTTAAGTTACACTGGATTACGCATGTTCTTGCCATTTAGTTCAAGGCGGAACGCCTTGTGAACCATTCTATCAAGACATGCATCTGCATAGGTGTTATCTGCAAACAGATCATACCAGGACTTAACCGGTAACTGAGATACGATGATGGTTGATTTTTGACTATCTCTGCTGTCAATGACTTCAAAGAAGTCTCGACATTTATCCAGATCAAGATCCATCAATCCGAAGTCATCAATTACTAACAGATCCAAGCGTGCCATATGGTTGACATACTCCAGATAGGTACCTTTGATACGAGCCTGATCCATTTCGCTCATCATGGTGTTTGCCCTGATATACTTAACTGTCTTGAACTGCCTAATGGCAGCAACACACAATGCATTTGATAAATAAGATTTTCCTGCTCCTGTGGCTCCTGTAATAAGAAGGTTTCTTCCTTCGTCCAGCCATTTACAGGTAGCTAACTGTTCAATGGTCGCTGTATCCAACTGTCTGTCAGGCTCATAAATCGTATCATCAAAGGATGCCTGAGGATAACGAAGCGTTGCCTTTTTCAGAAACCGATTGAACTTTTTGTTGAATCGTAACTCCCATTCAAAGTTTACGATATTTGAAAACCTTGTAAAAAAGCTTGTAAGGTCGATATTCGGATTGAGAAGCTGTTCCTCATAAGCTTCTGCCATACCTGACATTTTCATCTGCTTTAGACGGTCAATGATGACCATTTCTTCAGCGGTTATCTTATCTGTATTCATAGTATTCACCTTTACTTGTAGAAGTCCTTTCCTCTGATGTTTTCATGAGTAGGAAGAGATCTTCCTCCAACGGAATCGATGCTATTCACAACGGTTCCAAGGACTCGTTTAAAGTAGGAATACTTGCAGGCGTGCATTTCTATACATTTGCGTGAAGCTTCCTCGACAATACCGTGAGGAACTGCCTTGCAGGAATGCAGGATACCTGCACAGCTGTTATAAGCCTGTTCTTCGTGCTTTGCTGAACGTAACACTTGGTCAATCAGTTCAGCAGTATATTCGCCGTATGCAGAAGCCCAGCGGCGGTAATAAGCACCATCACGAGCGTTTACTTCCTTGTAGAAGAGATGCTCGGGCTTCATATGACTGTCATCTGTGATGTACTTCGGAAAGTCTTTATAAGACCGCTTATGCTTACAGATAAAGCGGTTGTTGCGGTCACAAATAAGAATCTCTGTAGGCGTTGCCTTTAGGATTGCAGGCTGTCCACGATATGTGTACAATACAGAGTAATAGTGGTCATCATACTCAAGATGATAGTTATCAGGAACTTTAAGAATGTATTTATAGTCGCATGTTGAATACTTATCGCCTGGCAGCGCTTTCATTTGCGGCTTGTCATACCTTAGGTAGGCATCCATTCGTGAACCAACTTTTTTCTGAAACTCGCGTCTGTTGATGTCCGCTATTATTTTTTGCGTCGCATCATTAAGTGCTTCGAGAGAGGTGTATATACCTTCTTTCAGCTTTTCAATCAGATGAGTTTCCAGATATCTGACATGATTCTCGACAGATGGTTTGCCCTTTGGTTTTCTTGCCGGAGGCGGAAGTATCACTACGTTATAGAATTCTTCAAGATCCTGGTATGCGGTATTAAGGATAAGTTCATCCTTGGTATGCTTAATAACCGCAGTTTTGCAGTTGTCAGGGACAAGATACCTTGGAACTGCATCATAATAAGTAATGGCATTGATTGTTCCCTGCATAAAGCTTGGAAGCTTTTCATCAGGGAAACATTCGGCATAAACAAGACTGCTCACACCAAGTGTGGTGGTAAATACATGAACTTTCTTTACTTCTCCGGTATGCGGATCTACAAGAAGTTCCGGCTGGTCCCCAACCCAGTCGATATACATCTTCTCACCGGGGATGCGTTCGACAGCCATAGCAACCTTATCACCACCATAATTCTTTTCTATGAATCGTTTGAAGTATTCATAGAACTGGGAACTCTGATAACCATTAGGATGTTCGCTTTTATAGTCTAGCCAGCAGTAAAACATATTTACCCGGCTTCCCTTAGCCATCATCCTTTCATAGTAGAGTTCAAAATCAGGCATCGGAATGTTATCCTTCCTGATATTCTTTGGAGGATAGATAAGCTCCTCCGCCTGTGAGGGCTCCAGTTTGAGAAAATCCTCCCAGGATAGACCGGACTCTTTATACCGGTTCATGATCAGGTCTATGCCACTGTTACCAATGCCATAGCGTTGGCGAATTGTCGGATATGAAACCTTGTTGTTGCGCAATCCGATTACGCCAATGATTGTGTTGTAGTTGTGCATCATCATAGCTCCTTTCGTATTTTTAACTACGAAAGAACTATATCATAAATATAAAACA
>JAEDCX010000111.1 GCA_016293925.1 Lachnospiraceae bacterium
ATTATCTGGGCTCCGGTGCTGTATTCGGCACCAGTACCAAGGAAGATGCTTCGAAAATGGATCATCAGGTTCTGAAGCAGATCTGTCAGGCCGTGCAGATTCCGGTTGTTGCGATCGGAGGAATCACAGAGGAAAATGTGGCAGAGCTGGCGGGAAACGGAATCTGTGGAGTTGCAGTCGTCAGTGCGATTTTTGCGAAGAAGGATATTGAGGCCGCAACAAGAGAATTGAAGAAGCGTACGGAGGAGATGGTGAAAGCATGATGCAATATGCGATTTTTGATGTGGACGGAACACTTCTGGATTCGATGTTTATCTGGGAAGAAGCTGTAGACAGGACTTTGAGACAGAAGGGGATCGTTCCGGAAGAGGGACTGATTGATGCAATCATGCACATGAGCATGGAAGAGGGTGCTGCTTATGTGAAGGAGAGGTATCGGCTTCCGGAGTCTTCCGAGGAGATTCTGACAGGGATCGTTGCGGTTGTAGAACAATTCTACCGGGAAGAGGCGGGATTCAAGAAGGATGTACGGGCTCTTCTGGATGAATTCAAGAATCGTAATGTGAAAATGGTAGTTGCCACTTCGGGGAGTGCGGAACTGGCCGGAGCGGCACTTGAGCGTCTCGGGGTCCGGGATTATTTTTTGAGGATTTTTTCCTGCGGAGAGATCGGCGCCGGGAAGACGCAGCCGGATATTTTCCTGAAAGCGGCGGAAACACTGGGAAGTACTCCGGAGGAGACCTGGGTGTTCGAGGATGCAATCCATGCGGTCAGAACGGCGAAACGGTGTGGCTTTAAGGTGACTGCAATCTATGATGAGAGCAGCAAAAAAGACTGGGAAGAAATCAGGTCTCTGGGGGATGTGGTTCTGGAGGAAGCGGATTCTTATATGAAGTTCTTCGAGGAACAGGAATAGCAGAAAGGAAAATGTGAGATGAAAACAGCATTAACAATAGCAGGCAGTGATTCCAGCGGAGGAGCCGGTATCCAGGCGGACATTAAGACGATGACGGTTAACGGGGTTTACGCCATGAGTGCGATTACGGCATTGACGGCGCAGAATACGACCGGTGTCACGGGGATTATGGAAGTGACACCCGATTTTCTGGAGAAACAGCTGGATGCGGTTTTTACGGACATCCGGCCGGATGCGGTGAAGATCGGGATGGTTTCCGGAAAGGCATTGATTGAGACGATTGCAGACAGGCTGGAAGCGTATCATGCGGAAAACATTGTTGTGGACCCTGTGATGGTTGCCACAAGCGGGGCAAGGCTGATCAGTGAGGAGGCAATCGGCGCGCTGAAAGAGAGGCTTCTTCCGATGGCGACGGTATTGACACCGAATATTCCGGAAGCGGAAGTGCTTGCCGATATGCAGGTGAAGACGGAGGAAGATATGGTAACTGCGGCAGAATCGATCAGCAGGAGATACGGCTGTGCAGTTCTGCTTAAAGGAGGACATCAGCTGAATGATGCCAATGATTTGCTTTACCGGGAGGGAAGCTTAAAATGGTTTTGCGGAAGAAGGATCGATAATCCGAATACGCACGGAACGGGATGTACCTTATCCAGTGCAATCGCGGCTAATCTGGCGAAGGGATTTGATCTGGATACATCGGTGGAACGGGCAAAGGAATATATTTCCGGTGCGCTTTCGGCCATGCTGGATCTGGGAAGCGGAAGCGGGCCGATGAACCATGCCTTTGCGGTTACCGGAAAATTTACGGAGGAACAGTCATGATATTATTTAACAGTGATTATACAGAGGGAGCACATCCCAGAATTCTGGAAAGATTGATGGAGACGAATCTGGAGCAGACTACCGGTTATGGGGAGGATGCTTACTGTGAGGCGGCAAGAGAAGCGATTCGAAAGGTGTGCGATGCGCCGGAAGCGGATGTACATTTCCTGGTGGGAGGAACGCAGGCGAATTTTACCGTTATTTCGTCGGCTCTGAAACCATATCAGGGCGTTTTGTGTGCGGATACCGGCCATATCAATGTACACGAGACCGGTGCGGTGGAGGCATGCGGACACAAGGTGCTTGCACTTCCGGGGAAGGATGGCAAGATCACGGCTGAGCAGATTAGGAATGCGCATGATCTGCACTGGAGCGATGAGTCTCATGAGCACATTGCGCAGCCTAAGATGGTATACATTTCTCATCCGACAGAGCTTGGGACTTTGTATACGAAAGATGAACTGGAAGAAATCGGACGTGTCTGCCGGGAGTGCGGCCTGTATCTGTTCCTTGACGGGGCAAGATTGGGGTATGGTCTGATGGCTCCGGGAACGGATGTGACGATCGAGGATATTGCAAGAATCTGTGATGTATTTTATATTGGCGGTACGAAAGTTGGCGCGCTGTTCGGGGAAGCCGTTGTGATCGTGAATCCACGGCTGAAGCCGGATTTCCGGTACAGCATCAAGCAGAAAGGCGGCATGCTTGCAAAGGGGCGCCTTCTGGGAATCCAGTTCCTGGAGCTGTTCAGGGATGGGCTGTATTTTGAGATTGCAAAGCATGCAATCGATATGGCGATGATTTTAAAGGAAGGGTTGAAAGAGAGAGGGTATTCTTTCTTTATGGACAGCGAGACGAACCAGCAGTTTATTATTATCGAGGATGAGAAGCTTGAGAAGATCCGTGAAAAATACGGAGTGACGTATCAGCAGAGATATGATGAGACGCACAGCGTAATTCGGCTTTGTACCTGTTGGGCTACGAAGGAGGAGAATGTGAGAGCATTTCTGGCGGATCTGTAAATATGAAAATGTGAGATTTGGATAGGAGATCCTGTTTGTGAGAATATATGGCCTGGGGGCACATTTTCCCACAAACAGGATTTTTAGTTGTCATGAATACGTCAAAAAGGTCCGTGGACCCTTTTGGGTTTTTGGGGATGAAAATAAAGTTAAATATCTAATTAAATAATGCACAGAAATTATAATAAAAGTATAAAATCTTTTCTCATACAATTGACATTTCTGTAC
>JAEDCX010000112.1 GCA_016293925.1 Lachnospiraceae bacterium
ATTGATCGGACGAAACGGTCGGGGTAAGACAACGTTTTTGCGACTCCTGGGCGGACAGTATGAATATATCGGACAGATTCACTGTCCCGTACCGGTGGATTATTTCCCCTACGGAACGGAAGGAATCGACGGGAACAGCAACTGTATGGATGTTCTCGAGGCATTATGTCCGGAGTACGAATTCTGGAAGGTCTGCAGAGAACTCAACCTGCTTGGCGTGGACGGGGATGTGTTGTACCGCCCCTATCAAACGCTTAGCAACGGGGAGCAGACGAAGCTGCAGCTGGCATTGCTGTTTTCGCAGGAGAATCATTTCCTGCTGATCGATGAGCCCACGAATCATCTGGATATGCGGGCCAGACAGCTGGTAAAAGAGTATCTTGCCGGGAAAAGAGGATATATCCTGGTCTCCCATGACAGAGATTTCATGGATGAATGCGTGGATCACGTGCTTGTGTTGAACAGAGCGAAGATCACCGTGGAACAGGGGAATTTCAGTAGCTGGTGGGAGAACAAGCAGCGGGAAGATCAGAATGAGCTGGAGAGAAACGAAACCTTAAAAAAAGATATCAGACGATTGGAGCAGGCGGCGAGACAGGCGAAGGACTGGGCGGACCGCAAAGAAGCAACGAAGATTGGATTTGATCCGGTGAAAGAGCATGACCGGTTTCTGGATACCCGTTGCTACATTGCCAAGAAGTCTTTAAAGATGCAGCAACGAAGGAAAAATCTGGAGAGCAGACAGCAGAAAGAGATCGCAGAAAAGGAGGGTCTGTTGAAGAACATTGAGACCGCTGACGATCTGAAGCTGTTTCCGCTCACATTCCACAGGAATGCGTTGGTCAGCATGAAAGATCTTGGAATCAGCTACAGAAATGACACATGTGTCGACAAGAGTGTCATAAACGGATTGACGCTTCAATTGGAAACCGGGGACAGAGTGGCACTGATCGGTGCCAACGGTTGCGGCAAGTCCAGCCTGATTCGGGCGATTATGTCAGAGCAGCCGGACAATATGCAGGTTACCGGTGAGATGACAGTTCCGGCGGGACTGAAGATCTCTTATGTATGTCAGGATACTTCTGCACTGAAGGGAAGATTAACGGATTATGCGGACAGATACGGCATAGATAATACACTTTTCCGGACAGTGCTTCGGAAACTGGATTTTGAGAGAACGCAGTTCGACAAGCCGATGGAGGAATACAGCGGGGGACAGAAGAAAAAAGTATTGATCGCGCGGAGTCTGTGTGAGCAGGCGCATCTGTACATCTGGGATGAACCGCTTAATTATATAGATATTTTCAGCAGAATGCAGATCGAGAATCTGATTCTGGAATTTGGCCCCACGTTATTGTTCGTGGAGCATGACAAGAGTTTTGTTGACAAGATTGCCACCAGGTGTGTGCAGCTTGCGTAGAAAGGCAGGGAGTATCATTGCGATATGAGATCAGACACGGAATCGTGAAATATGCAGCAGAAACGATTCTGAGGGATGTGAATTTTGAGATAAGAGATACAGAGAAAATCGGTGTTGTGGGTAGAAACGGTTGCGGTAAGACCACTCTTCTGAAGGTTATTGCGGGAGAACTGCAATGCGCGAACCCGGACAGTGATGAGGATTACGGAATCATTACTGCCGGTACCCAGAGAATTGGGTACTTAAAGCAGTTGAATTTCGAGAACCCGGAGACCCCCGTGGAGGAGGAGATCAAGAGTGTGTTTGCGCCGGTTTTTGAAACAGAGAAGAGGATGCGGGAACTGGAGAGCAAAATGGAGCAGGATTATTCGGAATCCGTTATGTACGAGTATTCCGGGCTTCAGGCAACCTATGAGGCTCTTGGCGGTTACAGCTGGAAACAGGATATGGAGATGATGTTCCTGAAATTTGGCTTCCGTCCGGAGGATATGAAGAGACCGGTCGGTTCTTTCTCGGGCGGTCAGCAGACCAGGTTTGCGTTTATCCGGTTACTGTTATCCAGACCGGATATTATGCTGTTGGATGAGCCGACGAACCATCTGGATATGCCCACCATCGAATGGCTGGAGGAGTATCTGAAGAACTGCGGAAAGGCCGTGGTGATCGTGTCCCATGACCGTATGTTTCTGGACAATGTGACAAGCGTGACATATGAGATAGAATACCACGATATTAGGCGTTATTCGGGTAATTACTCTGCTTTCATGCAGCAAAAGAAACGGAATCTGGAGAAGCAGCAGAAGGATTACGAAGAGCAGCAGGCGGAGATTGCCAGACTGACTGCCTGGATCGAGAAATGGAAGAATACGCCTACCAAGGTGGCGGCTACCCGGTCCAAACGAATGGCGATTGAGCATATGGTGAAGATCGAGAAACCGAGGAGGTATGATACGAAAGCATTTCGGGCGCAGTTTCTGCCCCGGATTGAGAGTTATAGTGAGGTGCTTTGGATGCAACGTCTGGCCATCGGCTACGACCATGTGCTGAGTACGGTTACCATGAAACTGATGAAGGGCGAGAAGGTGGCCATCATCGGCGCAAACGGTAAGGGGAAGTCTACTCTTTTGCGGACGATTACAGGCAATATTCCGGCTCTGGGAGGAACGTATACATACGGCAAAAATGTGGAAAGTGCATATTTTGACCAGCAGGCGGCCATGGACATCGGAGAGAATCCGGAGAAGACGGTGCTGCAGGATTTCTGGGATGAGTACCCGAATATGACGCGCACGGAGGTACGTTCTGCCCTGGGCAGTTTCCTGTTTGGCGGAGAAGATGTGGAGAAGCATCTGGGTCAGTTGTCCGGCGGTGAGAAGGTTCGCCTTGCCCTGTGCAAATTATTCCGGAGATGTCCGAATCTCCTCCTTCTGGATGAGCCTACCAATCACATGGATATTGTGGGGAAGGATGCTCTGGAGAACATGCTGAGAGATTATACCGGCACGGTGTTGTTTGTTTCCCATGATCGGTACTTTATCCGTCAGGTAGCAACCGGACTGCTGGTA
>JAEDCX010000056.1 GCA_016293925.1 Lachnospiraceae bacterium
GTTTGCACCGGCTTTCCATAATGTGTCTCTTCAGAGGTGTCGATTCCGCTATTTACTTCATACGGCTTTTTTGGTAGAATAATTCAGGAATCCGAGATAGGAAGACTGCACAATTGGAGAATACCATGTATCACATCATCGTAAACCCGGCGTCCAGATCGGGGAAAGCACGTAAGATATGGCAGAGAGTTGAACGCGTACTGAAGGATGGGAAGATTCCGTTTGAAACGCATTTCACCTGTGCGGCGGGGGATGCAACCGCGTATGCGTCCGCATTGACCAACCAGATCCGGGATGGATATGTGGATCTTCTGGTGCTGGGTGGTGACGGAACCATCAATGAAGTGATCAATGGGATTGTGGATTTGGACAGGACCCGACTGGGATATATTCCCACCGGTTCCAGCAATGATCTGGCGAGGGATCTGAAACTCAGCTGCAAATCGGAGGAAGCACTGCGGGTTGTGACGGAGGGACGGAATATCCGGGATATGGATCTCGGGGTTGTGACCTATACGGTGGAGCAGAACGGCGAGAGGCGGAATCATGTGAGACGGTTTGCCGTGAGCAGCGGGGTGGGATTTGATGCTTCCGTATGCGAAGAGGTTGCCCGGAGCCGTATGAAAAAAGTATTGAATAAGTTTGGGATCGGAAAACTGAGTTATCTGGCGGCAGCCCTTCATCAGGTGATATGCCGGCCGAAGATTCCCTGTAAGATATATCTGGATGACAGGGAGCCAATTTACCTGAAGCGTTTTCTTTTCACGGTTGGGATGGTGCATCGGTATGAGGGCGGTGGATTTCAGTTCTGTCCCGATGCGGATATGCAGGATGGCAAGCTGGACCTGTGCGTGGTGGGAAACTTGAGCACATTTCGGTTCCTGCGAATACTACCTACCGCTTTTCGGGGAAAACATCTTCGTTTTGCAGGGATCGATGCATACCGGGCAGAGAAGTGCAGGGTGGAATTGAGCGAGCCGATGTGGCTGCATACGGACGGAGAAGTTCCGGCGAAGGTGGTTGCGGTTGAAATGTATTGTAAAAAGGGTATGCTTCACATATACCACTGATGGTTTGGACATACTACAAGAATTGGAGATGATCCGATGATAGCATTTATTAAGAAATATATCCATGCGATACCGATTCTGGTGTATCTGGTAATCTATATGACCTGCTTTATTCTGGTAGAGAGGATTCCCCGTGAGTCCTATACGATCTTACATACCGCATTTGATGACCGGATACCCTTCTGTGAGTATTTTATTATTCCGTATCTGTTGTGGTTTGTGTATGTTACGTTGTTCTTTGTGATCTTTATTTTCTGGGATAAAGACAGTTACTGTAAGATGTTCACGACGATGACCATAGGCATGACGATTTTCATCATCGTGTCCGCGATCTGGCCCAATGCCCATGATCTGCGGGAACAGGCAGCGCTGGCGCTGGAAGCGAAGGACACGGTGTTCACCAGACTGGTGGTAAGACTGTACGGTACGGATACAGCAACCAATCTGTTGCCGAGTATTCATGTGTACAATTCTCTGGCGGTACAGTTTGCAATCTTTCACTCGCCTGTCATGAAG
Organism: Lachnospiraceae bacterium; assembly: GCA_016293925.1. Lineage (GTDB taxonomy): Bacteria > Bacillota > Clostridia > Lachnospirales > Lachnospiraceae > RGIG4034. The sequence goes on from JAEDCX010000056.1 coordinate 1,587, forward strand.
AAGCATCGCTGGGTGGCACCGACGACGGGATTGCTCTGCGTCCTGATTATCTTATCCACCATGTTTGTAAAGCAGCACTCTGTGATTGATGTGGTTGCGGCGATTGCTTTGTATGCGTTGATGTATTTTCTGGTATACCGTCGGGGGTTGAATTTCTTTGAACTGGCGCGGAAGCATAAGGAAAAGAGAAGAGCGGCTGCATCCCGGACGGAATAGGGCGGATGAATTTATATTTTTTTAATGATTTTCCTCTTGAACGAAAGAAAAAAAGTGGTATGATAAGAACAACGAGAGAGATATGGTGCTGAGGTGCATCATATCTTTTTGTTGTCTATAAACGCTTTCATTGGGATGGGAGGTATGAATATGAATATTTCAAAATTTACACAGAAATCGGTCACAGCAGTGGAAAACTGTGAGAAACTGGCCTACGAATACGGCAATCAGGAGATTGAGCAGGAGCATCTGTTATACAGTCTGTTGACCATCGAGGATTCGCTGATTCTGAAACTGATGGAGAAAATGGGACTGCAGACGGATCTGGTGGTGGCAAGAGCTGAGAAAGCACTGGCCATGCGGGTAAAGGTGTCAGGCGGTCAGCTGACCATTGGAAAATATCTGAATAAAGTACTGGTGACTGCGGAAGACGAAGCGAAGGCGATGGGGGATGAATATGTATCCGTAGAGCATCTCTTTCTGTCTATGATCAAGGAGCCGAATAAGGAGATTGCAGCGATTTTCAAGGAATTTGGCATTACCAGGGAGCGTTTCCTGCAGGCACTGTCCACGGTGCGCGGGAATCAGCGCGTGACGAGTGACAATCCGGAAGCAACCTATGATACACTGGAGAAATACGGACAGGATCTGGTGGAACGGGCGAGAAAAGAAAAACTGGATCCGGTGATCGGTCGTGATGAGGAGATCCGGAACGTGGTTCGTATTCTGTCCCGTAAAACGAAGAATAATCCGGTTCTCATCGGTGAGCCCGGCGTGGGGAAAACCGCGGTGGTAGAGGGTCTGGCACAACGAATTGTCAAAGGTGATGTTCCGGGCGGATTGAAGGACAAGAAAGTATTCGCCCTGGATATGGGGGCACTGGTTGCCGGTGCCAAGTATCGGGGGGAATTCGAGGAACGTCTGAAAGCGGTATTGGAGGAAGTGAAGAAGAGCAACGGTCAGATTATCCTGTTCATCGATGAACTGCATACCATTGTCGGTGCCGGTAAAACGGACGGTGCACTGGATGCGGGCAATATGCTGAAGCCGATGCTGGCCAGGGGAGAACTCCACTGTATCGGTGCAACCACGTTGGACGAGTATCGCCAGTATATCGAGAAGGATCCGGCACTGGAGAGAAGATTCCAGCCGGTCATGGTGGAAGAGCCGACCGTGGAGGATACCATCTCTATCCTGCGTGGATTAAAAGAACGATACGAAGTATTCCATGGTGTGAAGATCATGGACAATGCACTGGTGAGTGCGGCAACACTGTCCAACCGGTATATTTCCGACCGGTTTCTGCCGGATAAGGCGATTGATCTGGTGGACGAGGCGTGTGCACTGATCAAAACGGAACTGGATTCCATGCCCACCGAACTGGATGAATTGCAGAGAAGGGTCATCCAGATGGAGATTGAGGAGGCTGCCCTGAAAAAAGAAACGGACAGACTCAGTGTTGAACGGCTGGAGAATCTGCAGAAGGAGCTTGCGGAGCTTCGGGAAGAATTCAATAACCGCAAAGCCCAGTGGGACAACGAGAAAGCATCGGTAGAGCGGTTAAGCACCCTGCGCGAACAGATTGATGCCGTGAATTCCGAGATACAGATTGCCCAGCGGGAAGGAAATCTGGAGAAGGCAGCAGAACTGTCCTACGGAAAACTGCCGGCACTGAAAAAGCAGCTTGAGGCGGAGGAGGCCGGAGTGGATGAGAAGAATCTGTCCTTGGTACATGAACGTGTATCGGAAGAAGAGATTGCGAAAATCATCTCCAGATGGACAGGGATTCCTGTGGCGAAGCTCACGGAGAGTGAGAGAAACAAGACACTGCATCTGGATGCGGAACTGCATAAACGGGTGGTAGGTCAGGATGAGGGCGTTACGAAAGTCTGCGAAGCCATTATCCGTTCCAAGGCCGGCATTAAGGATCCGGATAAGCCGGTTGGTTCTTTCCTGTTCATGGGTCCCACCGGCGTCGGTAAGACAGAACTTGCCAAGTCTCTGGCAGCGGTGCTGTTTGACGATGAGTCTAACATGGTTCGAATTGATATGAGTGAATATATGGAGAAATATTCTGTCAGCAGACTGATCGGAGCACCTCCCGGATATGTTGGATATGATGAGGGCGGACAGTTGACTGAAGCGGTCAGAAGGAAGCCCTATGCGGTGGTTCTGTTTGATGAGGTGGAGAAGGCACATCCGGATGTATTCAACATTCTGCTACAGGTGCTGGATGACGGCAGAATCACAGATTCCCAGGGCAGAACCGTTGATTTTAAGAATACAATTCTGATCATGACATCCAACATCGGAGCACAGTATCTATTGGATGGAGTTCGGGAAGACGGTACGATTGACCCGGCCTGTGAGGCGGCAGTGATGAATGACTTGAGGAGTCATTTCCGTCCGGAGTTCTTGAACCGGCTGGATGAGATCATTATGTTCAAGCCTCTGACCAGGGATAACGTAGGCGGTATTGTGGATCTGATCATGCAGGATCTGAACCGGCGTCTGGCGGATCGGGAGCTGCATGTACGGTTGACGCCGGAAGCCAAGACACTCATTATCCGGGATGCGTATGATCCAACCTATGGTGCCAGACCGTTGAAGCGGTATATCCAGAAAAATGTGGAGACACTGGCTGCCAGACTGATTCTGGAGGATGGCGTTCAGACCGGGGATACGATAGAGATTTACCCGGAGCAGGAGCGCCTGATGTGCAGGGCGGTAAGGCAGGAATAAATGGAAAATACGGAGACCTTGGAGGAAGCAGTGCTTCCCGGGGTCTCCGTTTGCATAGGGGCAGTTTGTCAGCCGGGTTCTGCAATTCTTGATACGCCCACATAGATCTGTGAGATTTTGTACCAGGTAGCCAGGTCCACATTGCCGGTCTGGGGCAGATTAAAGATTCCCTGGAATATTCTGACCGCTTCGGCTGTTTTGGGGCCGTAGATGCCGTCCACATCCAACGTGGGGATGAGAGGATAGTTCTGGGCGATGCGATTGAGCTGTTCCTGGATGGCACCTACCTTTTCACCTCTGGAGCCCCGTGTCAGAACATACCCGGGATAGGAGGAGGGAACGCCGGATACATAATCGGTAGAATTGATATACATGTCATTTCCGTAATAGTAGCGGAGAATCTCAATGGGGGAATAGCCTTCCTCCGCAAGGTAGCGGGAGCCCCATTGACTTAATCCCCTGCAGGTTGTTCTTTTGCCGTCACAGTAAGCCGTGAATATGGGCTGTGAGATACCGGGGCGGGACAGGAAGTTATTGAAAATACTGTCAACGATGTCACTGATGTTCTCGAAAATGTTGCGGCCGTAGATCCATTTCTGGTCATAGGCAGTGGAAGAGGTGATTGTAAAATCATACCCCTGGTTTCGGTACCATTCCGTATATACCCGGTTCAGGGTAAAACTCATGATCGCCAGTGTATTAGCATAGATGGCTTCCTCCGGCCAGGTAGCGTAGATCTCCGAGGAAACGACGTTCTTGATGTAGTCGGTGTAAGGAACATAGTAATTCTTTGCATTGGCGTTGTTGGGAAGACCGTCATGTACAATAATGTATTCCGGTATGACAACGCGGCTCAGAACGATTTCTCCGGTATCGGGCATTGGCTTGATCTCCGCTTCGGGAATCTTGGGCGGATATTCATAGTAGAGTGTATGCGGTGCGATGACGATGTCATTCTGCTGGGTGCCCTGAAACAGAGGATTCATCTGAATCGGCTGGATGCTCTCTTCATTGGCCAGCAGCTCGGAATCCTCGATCAATACCGGGGCATACCCCTCTGCCGTAACGGAGATATTATAGTTGGAGTAGGGCTGCGGTGAGTCGGGCTGGAGGCTGTATTCTATAGGAGGTGCAGGCAATTCAATGGGCGTCGTCCGGCCGATTTCATTGGTCGTCTCTTCTGCCAGAATCGTATTGGGGGCACTGGACAGACTGATGGTTACCTTGGCATTGCGCACGGGAATCAGTCCCTGGGAGGAGGTTACCCGAACCTGCAGGCTTCCGGAATCGGGGGTGTTTGTTTGCTGGAAATATGTTTTCATACACAATCTCAGATAGGGTTTCATAACAGTATATGTACAGAGAAGGACAGTGTGACAAAAACATTATGAGGTCTATTTTAGCATGGATTTTATATAATGAAATCAAAGAAATACTGCAATAGTCAATGCAGATATCAAGTAATTCTGTACTTTGGTTTGATATTACAGAATTTTTTTTGTATAATCACGATGAAAAGGAGGTACTTATGTTACCACAGGATCCGGTTATGTTATTAAGCTATGTAAATCTGAAGCTGCGGGATCAGTACCAGAGTCTGGAAGAGATGTGTGATGATCTGGATATTCCTGCAAGCCGGGTGACAGAGCCGTTGGAGGCAATCGATTATCATTACAGCGCAGAGCGTAATCAGTTTGTATAGAGCATATATTGGATAAAGAGAGAATGAAACCGGGGATAGCGGAATGAAACAGAGACGGATGTGCAGGACAGAGATTCTGCTGACCGGACTCCTGATCGGAGCAATTCTGTTATGTATATTGGAGATTGCGGACAGATGCGGCAGGACACCTTGCCGGTCGGCCAAGGTGGAGACAGCAGGACATTCTTTGCAGGCTCCGGAACTTCCGCCCAGAATTGCATTGACATTTGACGACGGTCCACACCCGGTGAATACGGAGAAACTGCTGGACGGACTGCGGGAGAGAGGGGTTCACGCTACTTTTTTCCTGATCGGACAGTCCTGTGAGACATATCCCGAAGTTGTGGAAGCAATCTGCCGGGATGGGCATGTGATCGGTAACCATACCTATTCTCATCTGCGCCTGACGGAATGGAATGCAGAGAGTTATGTGGAGGAATTGCAGAAGACGAATGAGATCATCGCTTCCATCACCGGGGACGATCCCTGTTATATGCGTCCGCCCTGCGGATACATGAACAGGAAGGTGGAAAGCGCCATGGATCTGATACCGGTTCTGTGGACTGTGGATCCTCTTGACTGGGATACGAAAAATGCAGATAATATAGTAAACCGCGTCCTCCGGGACGCGCGCGACGGACAGATCATATTGATGCATGATGTGTATGCTTCCAGTGTGGAGGCGGCGCTTCGGATCGTGGATGCGCTGACGGAGCGTGGCTATGAGTTTGTCACCGTGGATGAGATATTACACATGGAATAGGGTCTGTCCGAAAGGAATGAAACCGGAATCGGAGATGAGGATACAGAATGGATCTTTTTGCATACATGAGAGAGAACAAAATGGAAAAGGAATCCCCGCTGGCGGCGAGAATGCGTCCCACGACACTGGATGAGGTGGTGGGGCAGCAGCATATTATCGGCAAGGATAAGCTGTTGTACCGGGCCATCCGGGCGGACAAGATCAGTTCCGTTATTTTCTATGGACCGCCGGGAACCGGGAAGACTACTCTGGCGAAGGTGATTGCCAATACCACAAGTGCGGAATTCACACAGGTGAATGCGACCGTTGCCGGGAAAAAGGATCTGGAGGAAGTGATTCAGATTGCCAAGGATACCCTGGGGATGTACGGAAAACGTACTATTCTGTTCATCGACGAGATCCACAGGTTCAATAAGGGGCAGCAGGATTATCTGCTTCCTTTCGTGGAGGATGGAACCATTATCCTTATTGGCGCCACAACGGAAAATCCGTATTTTGAGGTAAACGGAGCGTTGATCTCCCGGTCTCAGATTTTCGAACTGAAGCCTCTGGAGACAGAGGACATCAAAGCACTGCTCATCAAAGCGGTCACGGATGAAAACAAGGGAATGGGTGCTTATCGGGCCCAAATCGATGAGGATGCGCTGGAGTTTCTGGCGGATATGGCGGGCGGAGATGCGCGCCACGCATTGAATGCCATTGAACTGGGGGTAATGACCACAGAGAGAAGTGAAGACGGCTGGATTCATATTACCATTGAGGTTGCACAGCAGTGTATCCAGAAAAGAGTCATCCGGTATGATAAGACGGGTGACAACCATTATGACACGATCTCGGCATTTATCAAGAGCATGCGGGGATCGGATCCGGATGCTGCGGTATATTACCTTGCCAAGATGCTGAAGGCCGGGGAAGAGGTGGCGTTCATTGCCAGGAGAATCATGATCTGTGCGGCGGAGGACGTGGGGAATGCAGATCCCAATGCACTTGTAGTTGCCACCAATGCATCCCTGGCGGTAGAGCGGCTCGGGATGCCGGAGGGCCGGATCGTCCTGGCACAGGCAGCAACCTATGTGGCATGTGCGCCGAAAAGCAATTCCTGTATCTGTGCCATTGATGCTGCAATGGAGACGGTGGAGCAGACCGGGAATCTGCCGATTCCGACCCATCTGCAGGACGCCCATTACAAGGGTGCCGCCAAACTGGGACACGGAGACGGCTATCGCTATGCCCATTCCTACCCGAAGCATTATGTGGAACAACAGTATCTTCCCTATGAGTTGACGGGGAAGGAGTTCTATCGTCCTTCCGGAAACGGATATGAGAAGAAAATAAAAGAACATATGAGATGGCTGAAAGAACAGTCAGAATAGTTTATCGATGAGGTACTGATAGATCTCCTCATTGTTCCGACGCCAATTCTCACAGATGCCTGCCGCGATCTCTTCGGTGGGCACGGTAAGCGTAATACTGACAAGGGTACTGCCGTTGTCCTTGGCAATCAGGTCAGCGGCATATTCTCTGCCTGTGGTCTGGTAATATCGGGCCTGGATGGATACTTCATTTTTCAACTGCAGCTTATTCTGTGTCAGGAAGGCTGCCACGTCTTCCCGAATCGCGGAACCGATCACGTGTCCGCGAAACTCCAGAATCTGCCGTCCTTCCTCCGTAAGCGTCAGGAGGGTTCGGTTTCCGATGGTATTCTCTTCCAGATAACCGCCTTCCAACAATTCTGCGAAAACTTCCTGAAGCGTCATGTAATTCGTGTATTCTTTTTCCAATATGAAATCACTGATCTGGGATCTGGTCAGCGGAAAATCCACCCGATCCAACATGTGGAGTACGATCAGTTTATAGAGTTCCAATGATGTCTGGTCCATAATATTTTCCTTGCCATGTGTTTTGTTCTCGCATCCTGCGGTGGAGCGTATTGAGCACATTACGCTTGTGAAGGCTCCATTCGGGAGCGATTGTCAGGTTTCTTGGTCCGTCACCGGTCAGCCGGTGGATGACAATGTCCGGGGACATCTGCTCCAACAGTTGAATCAGAAGCGTGATATAATCCTCCAAGGAATAGGACGGATACCATTCCGGGTGCCTCGCAAGATCCGTTCCTCGGATGACATGGAGCTGGTGAAGCTTGATGCCGAAGGGATGCTGCGCGTTCAAATAACGGATGCCGGCCAGGTTCTCTTCTGCTCCTTCATGGGGCAAGCCGATGATCATATGTACAATCACAGGGATCCGGGCCTCGGTGAGTCTGCCCATGGTATCCTCGAAACAGGAGAGCGGGTACCCGCGCCGGATCAATCGGGCAGTGGACTCGTGAATCGTCTGGAGTCCCAGCTCCACCCAGATGAATTTACCGGGATGGCATGCCCGGAGTTCCCGGAGCATCCGGATGCATTCCTCGCTGATACAGTCAGGTCTCGTGGCGATGGATATCCCTGCAACGGACGGCTCTGCCAGACTCTCGGAGAACTGGCGGCGTAGAACCTCCGTGGGAGCGTAGGTATTGGTAAAGGATTGGAAATAAGCAATGAAACGTCTGCCGACCTGCTTATCTCCGAATTTGTTCATGCCGTCCCGCAACTGCTCCGAAATAGAACTGCCGTGGGCGGCGAATTCACCGCTGCCTCCGGCACTGCAGAAAAGGCACCCCCGGGTATCCAGGGTACCGTCTCTGACGGGACAGGTTCTCCCCGCATCGATTGCGATTTTATATATTTTTTCCCCGAACTGCTCTTTGAGGAAACAGTCCAGGGAATAGTAGGGTTTGTCTGCAAAATGTTTCATGGAAAGATTAACGTACAATGTGGGATTTCACGGCGTTGGCAACAACCTCGGCAACAACCGGGTTGAAGGCTTCCGGCATGATGTTGTCTTCGTTTCGCTCGGAATCGGGAACCAGTGCGGCAATTGCTTCTGCAGCGGCAAGCTTCATCTCATCGGTAATCTGCTCAGCCCTGCCTTCCAGAGCTCCTTTGAAGATTCCGGGGAATGCTACCACGTTATTTACCTGATTCGGGAAATCACTGCGTCCCGTACCAACCACTCTGGCACCGGCTGCTTTGGCCTCATCCGGCATGATCTCCGGAACCGGGTTTGCCATGGCAAAGAGGATGGAATCCTTTGCCATAGATGCCACCATCTCACGGGACACGATACCGGGAGCAGAAACGCCGACGAAAATATCTGCTCCGCGCATGGCATCTGCAAGTGTGCCGGATTCCTGATTCGGATTGGTTACCTGTGCCATCTCCTGCTGCATCCAGTTCAGTCCTTCGGTAGAACGATTGATAATACCCACCTTGTCGCACATGATGACATTCGGGAATCCGTACAGCAGGAGAAGCTTGGTAATGGCCACACCGGCGCTTCCGGCACCGTTTACGACCACCTTGCAGTTCTCCTTCTGCTTATTGACTACCTTCAGGGCATTCATGATACCGGCCAGAACGACGATGGCGGTTCCGTGCTGGTCATCGTGGAAAACGGGGATATTCAGGGTTTTCTTCAGTCGTTCCTCGATTTCAAAGCAACGGGGAGCACTGATGTCTTCTAAGTTAATGCCGCCGAAACCGGGAGCAAGATAGGTGACGGCTTTGATGATCTCTTCTGTATCCTGTGTATCCAGACAGATGGGAACGGCGTTTACTCCGCCGAATTCCTTGAACAGAACTGCTTTGCCCTCCATAACAGGCATGGCAGCATAGGGACCGATGTTGCCGAGACCGAGAACCGCGCTTCCGTCGGATACAACGGCAACCGTGTTGGCTTTCATGGTATATGTATATGCGGCTTCCGGATCCTCTGCAATAACTTTGCAGGGTTCGGCGACACCCGGAGTATATGCAAGGGCCAGGTCTTCTCTGGATTTGACCTTGGCCTTGGCTGTTGTTTCGAGTTTTCCGTTCCATTGCGCATGAAGCAATAATGCTTTTTCGTTTGTTGTCATAGTGAACCTCCGGTTTTTGAATTGATTCCATACCATAATATAATAAGAATACTTTTTTTACAATAAAAAGTCTTTTGTTTTCGGATATTATGTGCTATATTCAATGTATTAGTTGATCTTGGCGTTTCGAGATGCACATCTTGTCGTTACTCCCACGTGATTACATATACTGATATTTCGAATATGGAACTTCGTTTTTGGTTTTCACCGGTCACGTGATTACTGAAGTATACAATCCCACAGAATAAGATAATACGAAAACGGATACAGGGGTAGGGTGTGTAGGACTGTTCGTAGGTACGGACATATGCGCGGACGCAGTTTGGATGGAGGAAATCTATGAGAGAAAAGTATGAATCTCTTGCACTTTCGGATCTGAGAGAGATTGCAAAGGCCAGAGGAATGAAGGGCGTATCAACCATGAAAAAAGCAGAACTGGTGGATGCGATGCTCGCAGAGGATGAAAAAGATAAACAGGAAGGAAAGGAAATAGAGATCAAACCGATTCTGACGAGACCCGATCAGGAGTCGAAACCGGAGCAGAAGCCGGAGAAATATCCGGCGGAACTGGACAGCGGCGTTCCGGCATCCGGGATTCTGGAGGTTATGCCGGACGGATACGGCTTTATCCGTTGTGCGAATTATCTTCCCGGGGAGAATGATGTTTACGTGGCACCGAGCCAGATCAGGCGTTTCAACATGAAAACGGGCGACATCATCGAGGGAAGCACCAGAGTGAAAACCCAGAACGAGAAGTTCAGTGCCCTGCTGTATGTGAAGAAGATCAATGGGTTTCCGCCGGAGGTTGCCGCAAGACGTCAGAGTTTTGAAGATATGACACCGATTTTCCCGGATCACAGACTGCGTCTGGAAACCGCGGGGGCATCGGTGGCCATGCGTGTCATGGATCTGATGAGCCCGGTGGGCAAGGGACAGCGTGGTATGATCGTGTCTCCGCCGAAGGCCGGTAAGACAACCCTGCTGAAGGAAGTGGCAAAATCCGTACAGCGTAACAATCCGGAGGTTCATATGCTGATCCTGCTGATTGATGAGAGACCGGAAGAGGTAACCGATATCAGGGAGGCAATCGAGGGACCTAATGTGGAAGTAATCTATTCCACCTTTGACGAACTCCCGGAGCATCACAAAAGGGTCGCAGAGATGGTAATCGAGCGTGCGAAACGTCTGGTGGAGCATCGGAAGGATGTCATGATCCTGCTGGACAGTATCACACGTCTGACCCGTGCCTATAACCTGACTGTTCCGCCCAGTGGACGTACCCTGTCCGGCGGTCTGGATCCGGCGGCGCTCCACATGCCGAAGCGGTTCTTCGGCGCTGCCCGTAATATGCGGGAGGGCGGAAGTCTGACGATTCTCGCAACTGCGCTTGTGGACACCGGAAGCAAGATGGACGACGTGGTGTACGAGGAATTCAAAGGAACCGGCAATATGGAGATGGTACTGGATCGCAAATTGTCTGAGAAGAGAATCTTCCCGGCGATCGACATTGCGAAATCGGGAACCAGAAGAGAGGATCTATTGTTGGAACCGGAGGAACTGGAGGCAATCAACATCATGCGGAAGGCAATCAATGGTCTGAAATCAGACGAGGCTGTGGACAAGATTCTGGATATGTTCAAGCGTACCAGAGATAACCGGGAATTCATCCAGACGGTGGGTAAAATCCGCTTCCTGTAAAATATTCAAAAAAAGCCTTGCATGATAGAATAAGTCATGTTACAATGTAAAAGCTGTTTATGAGAAAGAGCATGTAGTTTACAGGAGTCGTCTCGTAGCAGACGATTTCGTGATGGAATAGAGAGGTGAGAAGAATGCGAGAAGGAATTCATCCTGAGTATTATCAGGCAACCGTAACTTGTAACTGTGGAAACACTTTTGTAACCGGTTCAACAAAACCCGAGATTCATGTTGAAGTTTGTTCTAAGTGCCATTCATTCTACACAGGACAGCAGAAGACAGCAAGAGCTGACGGACGTATTGAGAAGTTCAATAAGAAGTACGGTGTAGAAAGCAAATAATCAAGTTATGAAAAAGGTTGAGGTATGAAGTGATATCTCAACCTTATTTAAATTTTCGGGAACTTTTGATGTGCGGCAAGAAGAGTAAGAAGGGCTGAACAGATGAGCAGGAAAAGAAAAAAAATATATTCCGGAATCGGAGGGCAGGCAGTACTGGAAGGGGTTATGATGAAGAATCAGGACCACTATGCGGTCGCAGTCCGCAAACCGAACGGGGAGATTGAGATTGAAACCGAGTCATATTATGGAGTACTGCATGGGAAAGGACTGGCGAGAGTACCTTTCCTCCGTGGCGTCATTAATCTTGTAGATTCTTTGCGGTTAGGCATGCGGGCGCTGAATTACAGTGCCACCTTCTATGAGGACGAGGAGGCCGGTGATACCGTTGCGGATAAGGTTGCAGATAAGGTGTTCCATGAGAAAGCGGAGAAGTTTTTCATGGCACTGGTGACAATCTTTTCGGTTGCCCTGGCAATCGGTCTGTTCGTATTGCTCCCCTATTTCCTGTCTTCTCTGCTGGGCAAGGTAATCCGTGAGAGAACTCTGCTTGCGGCCATAGAGGGATTGATCCGTATTCTTATTTTCATAGCATATATTGTAGTGATTACCCTGATGAAGGATATCAGGCGATTGTATCGTTATCATGGTGCGGAACACAAATGTATCAACTGTATTGAGCGTGGGCGTGCCCTGACCGTGAAAAATGTGAAAAAGAGCAGTCGTCAGCACAAACGCTGCGGAACCAGCTTTACCCTGCTGGTCGTACTGATCAGCTGTGTGGTATTCTTTTTTATCACGGTGGAGAATCCGGTGTACAGGATGCTGATCCGGGTTGCACTGATCCCTGTGATTGCCGGGATTGCGTACGAATTTATCCGACTGGCCGGGAAAACGGACAATATCATCGTGGCAATTCTGTCCATACCCGGGATGCTGTTGCAGAGACTGACCACCAAGGAGCCGGATGAGGATATGATTCTGACAGCCATTGCCTCGGTAGAAGCGGTGTTTGACTGGAAGAAGTTCCTGGTGGAGAATTTTGATGAAGACCCTGAGAAACTGGAGAGATTGAGACAGGAAGACCTGGAGTTCTACAAAGACAGAGCATACCACGGACGGGAAAGTGAGCAATGACCTATCTGAATGAATACCGGGAAGGTGTGAAATATCTGCGGGAAGCGGGTATTACGGATGCGGAATGGGATGCAAGGTATCTTCTGGAATATATCTGTCATACGGACAGAAATACGCTATATCTGCATCCGGAGCAGCAAGTGAGCGAGCAGGAGCATGCGGATTACCGCCGGGCGCTCCGTCTGCGCCATGTGAGGATTCCACTGCAGCATATTACGGGCGAGCAGGAATTCATGGGATTATCTTTTCGGGTAAATGAGCATGTTCTGATTCCGCGGCAGGATACGGAAACACTGGTGGAAGAGGTTATGCGGTACCTTCATGACGGCATGGAGATTCTGGATATGTGCACGGGATCGGGTTGTATCCTGTTAAGTCTCCTGCATTATTCCAACGGCTGCGCCGGAACCGGAGTGGATCTGTCAGAGGAAGCATTGCAGGTGGCGCGGGAGAACGGAGAACGGCTGCATCTGGATGCACGCTGGATACAGAGTGATCTTTTCACCAAGGTGGATGGGAAGTTCGATATGATTGTGTCGAATCCGCCCTATATTCAGACGGATGTGATAGCCACGCTGGAGCCGGAGGTCCGGGATCATGAACCGATGATGGCGCTGGACGGATGTGCAGACGGACTGGAATTTTATCGCAGAATCGCGAGGGATGCCGGAAGGCATCTGAAACGGGGCGGCATGTTGTTTTTTGAGATTGGATATGATGAGAGGGACGATGTGATGCGGATCATGACAGAGTCCGGATATACCGATGTGACCGGTGTACAGGATCTGGCGGGGCATGACCGGGTGGTGATCGGAACCCATGTAAAATAAAAGAGGTGTGAGGAAATATGTTTGACAGATTAGAGGATCTGCTCCACAGGATGGATGAGATCATGAATGAGTTGAGTGAGCCGGATGTGACGAACAATCAGCAGCGGTTCCGGGCTCTGATGAAAGAACAGAGTGATCTGACCCCGCTGGTGGAGGCGTATCGGGAATATAAGAAGTGTAAGCAGGACATCGAAGACAGTCTTCAGCTACTCGAAGAGGAGAGCGACGAAGATATGCGTGAGATGTTAAAAGAGGAATTGTCCGGTGCCAGAAAACGTGTGGAAGAATTGGAGAAAACATTGAAGATTCTCCTGCTTCCCAAGGATCCGAATGATGACAAGAACGTTGTCGTGGAGATCCGCGGCGGTGCCGGTGGAGATGAGGCTGCTCTTTTTGCGGCTGAATTGTACCGTATGTACGTGCATTACGCCGAGTCCAGGAGGTGGAAGGTCGAACTTGTAAACGTGGAAGAGACCGGAATCGGCGGCATGAAGGAAGTAGAATTCATGGTAAGCGGTCAGGGTGCTTACTCCGTGCTCAAATACGAGAGTGGTGTACACCGTGTGCAGCGTGTTCCGGAAACGGAATCCGGCGGACGAATCCATACTTCTACCGCAACGGTAGCGGTTATGCCGGAGGCAGAGGAGGTTGATGTCCAGATCGATGAGAAGGATATCCGGATCGATGTTATGCGTGCATCCGGTAACGGCGGACAGTGTGTCAATACCACAGACTCTGCGGTTCGTCTGACCCACTATCCCACGGGCATTGTGGTCTACAGCCAGACGGAGAAGTCTCAGCTGCAGAACAAGGCCAAAGCGTTCGCATTGCTGCGTGCGAAACTGTATGATATCGAATGTCAGAAAGCCCATGATGCGGAGGCAGATGCAAGACGCAGCCAGATCGGTACCGGAGATCGTTCCGAGAAGATCAGAACCTACAACTTCCCGCAGGGCCGTGTTACCGATCATCGGATCAACCTGACATTGTACAAGATTGATAAGATCATGGACGGGGACATTCAGGAGATCATCGATGCATGCATCGCAGCCGACCAGAGCGCGAAGCTTGCGAAGATGAATGAATAATAGCTCGGACGCAGAGGAAAGACAAGGAGACACAGACAGTTTACCGGCCTGTGGCTCCTTATTTGTTCGGTTGCGTCAGACGAACCCAGAGATAGCGTTGTCGCGGCTCCAACGAATCGGTTGTGAGAACATCACTCCATCAAACGCGAAGGATTTTCTGCAATCAAGAATTGGAGGAGACGTAATATGGACAAAATTGGAGGAGATGCGATATGGACGAGACAATCAAGATTTCGGAAGAACGGATGGAACCGAAACGCCGATGGGCTTTGTAACAATTGACTCAGGCACAGACGATTGTTGTGTGTAGTGTACGGTTCACAATGAAAAAAGTGCGTTACGAACCGTAAGGAGCAGGATTGGTTGCTCTTACGCAGAGGGAATGCGCACGGTAAGGAGATTTATGAGAAACGAATGGATAAAATTTGTGTGTGTACTGTTGATTGCAGTTCTGACAGTAAGCGGGTGTGGGAGCCGGAAGACACCTGTTCCACCCGAGACGACGGAGGAAACTGTGGGTGTCACAGGGGAAACTTCGGGTGCCGCAGAGGAAACTGCAGGTGCGGAAGAAGAATCCGTGGGAGTAGGGGACTCCGCTGACATGACGAATGACGCAGACGCGGGGGA
>JAEDCX010000113.1 GCA_016293925.1 Lachnospiraceae bacterium
GTCGGTAGAGCACCTGACTTTTAATCAGGTTGTCGGGGGTTCGAATCCCCCGTGTCTCATTACTATCTAGGGAGTTGTCCCTAGATTTTTTTTTTGAGTCGATTGATTGTGGGAGTGAGATAAATATGCACACAGAAGTACAACAGGAAAACAAGATGGGAGTTATGCCGGTCAACCGGTTATTGATCTCCATGTCGCTGCCAATGATGATTTCCATGCTGGTGCAGGCGCTGTACAATGTGGTGGACAGCATTTTTGTGGCACAGATCCACAAAGACGCACTGACCGCCGTGTCCCTGGCGTTTCCGCTACAGTCTCTGATGATTGCAGTGTGCGCGGGTACCGGGGTGGGTATCAACGCGATCCTGTCAAGAGCACTGGGGGCAGGGGATCGGGAGAGAGCGAATCGGGCAGCCGGAAACGGTGTTTTTCTGGCTGTATTAAGTTACATTGTCTTTTGTATCCTGGGTTTTGCGGCAGTAAAGCCTTTCTACGCATCCCAGACAGACGATATTATGATTGCTCAGTACGGACGGGACTATCTGTCCATTGTCATGATCCTGTCCTTCGGTTTCTTCATGCAGATGACCTTCGAGAGACTGCTTCAGGCAACCGGGAAAACCTTGTATACGATGTTCACCCAGGGGACGGGCGCAATCATTAACCTGATTCTGGATCCGATTCTGATCTTCGGATATTGCGGTCTGCCCAGAATGGAAGTGCGCGGAGCTGCCCTTGCCACCGTTATCGGTCAGATGGTGGCAGGACTTCTGGCAATTGTGATCAATGCCAGAAAGAATAAAGAGATTCACTTAAGCATCAGACGATTCCGCCCCTCCGGCAAAATTATTGCAGCAATCTACAAGGTGGGGATTCCGTCTATTATCATGCAGGCCATCGGTTCTTTGATGACCTACGGTATGAACCGGATTCTGATCGGGTTGGAAATGACCGGTGCGACGGTCTTCGGCGTCTATTTCAAGATGCAGAGTTTTGTTTTCATGCCGATCTTCGGTATGAACAACGGTGTGGTTCCGATTATTGCATACAATTACGGAGCCGGGAAGCGTACCAGAATGATCCGCACCATCCGGTATGCCCTTGTTTATGCATTTGCGATTATGCTGATGGGACTGTTGATATTCCAGGTATTCCCGGAGCAGCTCCTCCGGCTGTTCAATGCGGATGAGCTGATGTTAGCGTACGGGGTGCCCGCACTGCGGATTATCAGTATTCATTTCCCGGTGGCGGCGATCTGTATTATTCTCGGAACCGTGTTCCAGGCATTAGGGCATGCTTTCTACAGTCTGATCGTATCCGTGGCACGTCAGATTGTGGTATTGCTTCCGGCGGCGTATCTGCTATCTCTGACAGGCAGGGTGACGGCGGTATGGTGGAGTTTCCCTATTGCGGAGGTTGCTTCCCTGACGATTACGCTGATCTGTTTTGTGCGGATCTACCGGAAGGTAATCTGCAAAGTGCCGGACAAGGAGGCGTAGAACGGAAGGAGGGTGTAGCAAAAAGTTGTTTGTGGAAAAGCAAATGTTCTATTCTTGCTATCCTTTGACGACAACCAGGCTACGAAAAAACTATGGCAAAGGCAGATGAATCAATTAAGATCGGAACAAAGCAGTTACGGAACAGGATTACCTTTGCACCTACGGTGAAATTTGACTTTACGGATGACTCGGGAAAGGCAAATGAGAAACTGGTTTCTCATTATGTGGAGCGTGCAAAGGGGGGCTGCGGTTTGATTTGCGTGGAAGCAACCGCGGTGACGCCGGGCGGACGTTTTTGCAAGACTCATATGGGACTGTGGAATGATGAACAGATAGATGGTCATAGGGCGCTTACTGCAGGCTGTCATGAACATGGCACGGTTGTGATTATTCAGCTGAATCATACCGGGTATACATCTAATCCGGAATGCGGTCCGGCAATCGGACCGTCTGCCGTGAAGAGACAGAGCTTTCGTGGGGAATATACGACGATTGCTATGAGTATTCCCCAAATCCATGAAATGCAGCATGCATTCATTACTGCTGCTGTCCGGGCCAAAGAAGCCGGATATGACGGAATCCAACTGCATGGCTGTCACGGGTATCTGATCAATCAGTTTTTATCACCGTTGACGAATCTTCGTGGGGATGATTACGGTGGCAGTGTGGAAAACCGGGCAAGGTTTGGAAGTGAGATTATCCGAAAAGTGCGTGAACTTTGTGGGAATGATTTCCTGATTTCTGTGCGTACTTCCGGTTATGACAAGGATTTGTCGGATGCGATTGCGGTGGCGGAGGAGTACGTAAAGGCAGGCTGTGATTATTTGCAGGTATCCTCCGGTATTTCTTCGCTAGAAAGCCTCCCGGCATTTCACGATACCCGTGTTTCGGATATACAAAGTCTGGGTGCATATTTCCATGAGCATTTTGCGGGATGTGTACCGGTATCCTGCGTGGGGGGACTCAAGGAGCCGGAGCAGATTCGGTATTTGCTTGAAAATGACTACGTAGATACTGTCGATGTGGCACGCGCTATATTGGCTGATCCGAACTTTGCCAATGCCGTCATTACCGGCGGAGATTATGTGAAGTGCTATGGCTGTAAGGCTTGTCAGTTCGGGCCATTTATGCCGCATACATGTCCGGCAGGGATGAGGCTTGCAGGGCAGCAATAGGGTGCGGAAAACCCGGACAATTGTTGCCTATGGAATGAGTACCTCACAGGCTGAATGGATAGCCTGAATCAAAGAACTATTTTTTCATTTTGGGACTTTACTTTTCGTGTAAGATTCGTAATAATATGACTGTATGATTGTTGCCCGGTATGTGTAGGCATACATGCGGATATGGCGGAATTGGCAGACGCGATAGATTTAGGTTCTATTGTCAACAGGCGTGCAGGTTCGACTCCTGTTATCCGCAGTAGACCATGATAATCCGAACCCGGTTCCAATCGGGGACGGATTCGGATTTT
>JAEDCX010000114.1 GCA_016293925.1 Lachnospiraceae bacterium
AGTTTCTTCACCACTTACAATGGGATGCTGCAGCCGGATGCGATCATGGGCGGATGGAACCGCTACCAGAATAAACAGATCAACAATGATATTCTGATCTGCTATGGATATGGTGACGGAGGCGGCGGCCCAACCAGAGCAATGCTGGAGAATTCCGAACGAATGAAATGTGGAATTAAAGGGATTCCGAAAGTTCGTCAGGCGTTTTCCGGAGTCTACTTCGATG
The DNA here is from genome assembly GCA_016293925.1 of Lachnospiraceae bacterium. Lineage (GTDB taxonomy): Bacteria > Bacillota > Clostridia > Lachnospirales > Lachnospiraceae > RGIG4034. The sequence goes on from JAEDCX010000114.1 coordinate 227, forward strand.
AACTGAATGAGAGGGTAAAGGAGAATAAGCGGCTTCCGGAATGGGTGGGAGAGCTTTACTTTGAATTCCATCGCGGAACCTACACTTCCATGGCGAGAAACAAACGCTCCAACCGTAAGAGCGAATTTGCTATGATGGAACTGGAGTTTTTCTCGGTTCTTGCGGAGCAGTGCGGCGTGAAATATCCGAAGGAAGAATTGAACCGTCTCTGGGAGATGATTTTGACAAATCAGTTCCACGACATTCTTCCGGGTTCTTCCATACGTGAAGTGTACGAGGTAACAAAACAGGAGTATGCAGAAATTGAAGAAAGCAGCAAAAATCTGATTGCGGAATGCCTGAATCATCTTGAAAACCGGGATGAGGATGCGGTAACCGTATGGAATACGCTGGGACATGAGCGCAATGATATCGTGGAACTTTATGAGACGGATGTAAAAGGTCTGACAGACGGTACCCGTATCTATCCGGTGCAGAAGACGGCAGATGGGGCGATCGCGTATGTCTTTGGAATTCCATCCAAAGGCTGCCAGGTACTTCGTCCCTGTGAGGTGTCGGATGCAGAGAAGGTGTTCGATATTCGGGAAACTGCAGACGGCGGTTATCTTGTCGATACGCCGTTCTATCAGGTGGAGATCAACAGCTGCGGCCAGTTTGGTTCTCTGTATGATAAGGAGAACAGCCGTCAGGTTTTAAAAGAAGATCAGGTGGGCAACGAATTCCGGATCTATGAGGATAAACCACTGCAGTACAGCTGCTGGAACATTGATATTTTCCATCAGGAGAAATCAAAACCGGTGGACCAGGTGCGCAGTATGGAGTGGGTGGAAGACGGTCCGGTGCGTGCGACCCTTCTTGTGGAGCTTGGAATGATGGACACTGTGATCCGTCAGAAGATTCATTTTTATGCGAATGATCGCCGGATCGACTTTGAGACTTATGTGGACTGGAAATTTGCCGAGCAGCTGCTGAAAGTGCATTTCCCGGTGGATGTACATACCGATGAGGCAACATATGATATTCAGTTTGGAAATGTCACCAGGAAGATCCACACCAATACCAGCTGGGATCAGGCCAGATTTGAAGTCTGCGCCCACAAGTGGGCGGATCTGTCCGAAGGGGAGTACGGAGTCAGTCTGATGAATGACTGTAAATACGGTTATTCCATGAAACATCAGGTTATGACTCTGACTTTGATTAAGTCCGGTACCCATCCGAATCAGACAGCAGATCAGGAGGAGCATTTCTTTACCTATTCCCTGTATCCGCACAAGGGTACCTGGCGTCAGAGCGAAACGGTACAGGAGGCGATGAATCTGAATGTGCCGATGAAGGCAGCAAAAGGTGCCGCTGCAAAGGAACGCTATTCCTTTATGGAAGTTGACCGGCCAAATGTGGTTCTTGAGACAATCAAGAAAGCGGAGGACGGAGACGGCGTGATTGTCAGACTGTATGAGGTGCAGAATTCCAGAAGCTATGTAAATCTGAAAGTAGATGGCTGCATTGTTGATGCAAAGGAGATGGATCTGCTGGAAAATCCGACAGAAAGCAATCTTGAGGTTGGAGAGCATGAAATCGGCTTCACGATAAAGCCGTACGAGATTCGTACGATTCGGATCCGGCTGGCGTAATGACGTAATGACAGAAAAAATCCCCGGAAGTTATGAGAGGACGGATGAGTCGGCATCATAACTTCCGGGGATTTTTCTAAGATCAGTTTTCCGATTCCGGATCACCGGTGGAAGAACGGAACAGTACTTTTGTAGTCTGGTAAATGACTTCGTAGGGCATATCGGGATGATTGATGCGGAACAGAATCTGTGTTGCAAGGCGCAGTCCCAGTTCCCGGTTAAACACCTGTACGGTGGTAAGGCGGGAGGACAGCGGATTCTCGATGTTATTGTCAAATCCGGATATGGCGATATCCTGCGGAACCTGAATTCCCCGTTCCAAAAGCAGCTGCATCAGAATACATCCTACGTGATCATTGGCACAGACAAAGGCTTTCGGCATCTGCGGAAGCGAGGACAGAAAATTGTCGATGTCTTCGCGGTAAGTATCGATTCCGATGGGATCGGTCAGCATCATAGATGGATCCGGCTGAATATGAGCTTCCTCCATCGCGCGCAGAAATCCCTGATAACGCTCATAGTTTGATTTTGCATAATTGATATCACCGATAAATCCCAGAACCTTACGTCCCTGTTCGATCAGATGTCTGGTGATGGTGTAAACACTGGTGCGGTTTTCCATCAGGATCAGATCACCGTTGAGTTCGGACGGCGGTATCACTGTGGCGGTGTCCAGAAACACTTTGGGAATCGGAACCTTTGAGAGCAGACGCAGAGTGTGTACATTGTAAACGTTCATGACAATCATGCCCTGGATCGTTCCGCTGGTAAGCGTCGGGGGGAGAGTGTATGTTTCATCTGCGGATGTGGGCAGATAAGTGTACACCAGGTTGACGTTGTGGTGAGAGAATTCCTTGGCGATTTCATGAATAATATTCATCCAAAAAAGAGAAGTCTCCGGACGGCAGACAGTAACTGCAATGTTAATAGGCAGTTCCTCTGTCTGACCGGCGGGAAACTGAAAATTTTCAGGAAATGTATAACCCAGTTCCTGTGCTTTTGTGATAATTTTTGTGCGGAGGGCATCGGATACTCCGTCATGCCCGCTGAAAACCTTCCAGACGGTTGTTCTGGAAATGTCCAGTGAATTCGCGATTTCCTGCAGGGTTACT
>JAEDCX010000057.1 GCA_016293925.1 Lachnospiraceae bacterium
TCTTGACTATCCCGGCATTGGCCCTGAGCATGCATATCTGCACGATCTTGGAAGAGCACAGTACGTTGCGGTGACAGATGATGAGGCGGTTGCGGCATTTGAGTATCTGTCCAGGGTAGAAGGAATCATTCCCGCCATAGAGAGTGCACATGCCGTATCCTATGCATTGAAACTGGCACCAACCATGCGGAAGGATCAGGTGATTGTGATTAATATTTCCGGACGCGGGGACAAGGATTGCGCAGCAATTGCAAGATATAAAGGAGAAGATTTGTATGAATAGAATAGACAGTGCATTTCAGCATGGGAAAGCATTTATCCCGTTTATTACATGTGGGGATCCGTCTTTGGAGGTAACCGAGCAGGTGGTACTGAAGATGGCGGAATCCGGTGCGGATCTGATTGAACTGGGGATTCCCTTTTCGGATCCTACCGCGGAGGGACCGGTGATTCAGGAAGCGAATATCCGTGCACTGGCGGGTGGTGTGAACAAGGAGAAGATATTCGATATGGTGGTAAGACTACGCACCAGAATCGACATTCCCCTTGTGTTCATGACCTACGCCAATGTGGTTTTTTCTTACGGAATTGAGAATTTTGCAAGGAAATGCAGTCAGATTGGCATTGATGGTCTGATTCTGCCGGATGTTCCTTTTGAGGAAAAGGGGGAATTTGATGAGATATTCCGCCGGTATGATGTAGACCTGATCTCCATGATTGCGCCGACCAGTGCAGAGAGAACGACCATGATTGCCGGGGAGGCAGAGGGATTTGTGTATTGTGTTTCCTCATTGGGGGTTACCGGTACCAGGACCAGTATTAGCGACCGGATCAAAGAAGGGATCGATCTGGTGAAGAAGACAAAGGATATTCCCTGCGCGGTGGGATTCGGCATATCAACACCGGAGCAGGCCGCTGGGATGGCTGCGATTTCCGATGGTATCATCGTAGGGTCCGCGATCGTGAAGTTGTGTGCCCGGTATGGAAAGGATTGTGTGGAACCAATCGGTGAGTATGTCCGAAGCATGAAAGCTGCAATTCGCTAGGCGGGCGGCATGCTTTGTCCGCATTGTCCGGAACAGTAAAAAACTACTTTTCATTTGGACGGATATCTGTTATAATGGAACAGGTTTATTATGAACAATTTACTATATAGAAAGGAAGACAGTAAAATGGCATTAGTAACATCCAAAGAATTATTTGAGAAAGCTTACAATGGCGGATACGCTGTAGGTGCTTTCAACGTAAACAACATGGAGATCGTTCAGGGTATTATCGAAGCAGCAGCTGAGTTAAAGAGCCCTGTCATTCTTCAGGCTTCAGCAGGTGCAAGAAAGTATGCGAACTCAGTTTATCTTGTAAAATTGGTTGAGGCAGCAGCTGAGCTTCATCCGGAGCTTCCGATCGTTCTTCATCTTGACCACGGCGCTGACTTCGAGGTATGTAAAGAGTGTATCGACAGCGGATTCACATCTGTTATGATCGACTGCTCCAGCAAGCCTTTCGAAGAGAATGTAGCAATCTCTAAGCAGGTAGCAGATTATGCACATGCACACGGTGTAGTTGTTGAGGCTGAGCTTGGTACTCTGTCCGGTGTTGAGGATGAAGTATCCGTAGATGCTGAGAACGCTATGTACACCAATCCGGACCAGGTTGAGGAATTCGTGAAGAGAACAGGTGTTGATTCCCTGGCAATCGCTATCGGTACAAGCCATGGTGCATACAAGTTCAAGCCGGGTCAGAATCCGAAGCTTCGTCTTGATATTCTGGAAGAGGTTTCCAAGAGACTTCCCGGATTCCCGATCGTTCTGCATGGTTCTTCTTCTGTTCCGCAGGAGTATGTTAAGACAATCAATGAGAATGGCGGCGCATTGAAGGATGCGATCGGTATTCCGGAAGAGCAGTTACGTGAGGCAGCAAAGGGTGCCGTATGTAAGATCAACATTGACTCTGATCTTCGTCTTGGTATGACGGCAGGCGTTCGTAAGCACCTTACTGAGCATCCGGATCATTTCGATCCTAGACAGTACTTAACAGATGGACGTACCAACGTGAAGGATATCGTTGCTCATAAGATTAAAGAGGTTCTTGGATCTGATAACAAGATCTGATGTGAGACCGTACAATAAGAAGTGTCATGGACTGCAGCGTTTCGAAAGGAACGCTGCAGTTTTTTGCGGGATCATGCCTGCTGGCAAACGATAGGAAGATATCAGCAACCATTCGGGCATAGTGAAAAGGAAAATCGACGTGTTTGCGACGGAACAGGGCTCCCTACGGTTGACGCAGCGGATCGTCTTCGGCAGAGTGGGCCTTGGCATAATCACCCAACTGATTTCCCTGCGTGATATCGTGATCGGAATAATTCCGGAAGGAACCGAACAGGAGAGTAACGGTAAAACCGTCACCGGTACAGGCGAACGTACCGTCGTAGTAATTCACAATGGCGTCCTCATGGTTGATCTTCAGCAGAGAATATCCCTCGGAAGCATCGGAAAAAAGGATGCCGCTATGCAGATTCATGGTTCCTGAATTGATGATGACATTGGATTCCGCGATCTCGTGTGTGATGCTGCAGTTTGTGATATCCATGACGGAATAAGCATTCTGGCTGTTCCAGATGGTAGCATTGCTTGTGGCGTTGGAGATCGTTAAATCTGTCAACTCCAGAGTTCCGTAGTTAATTAGCGTTTTCGTGTATTTACCGTCTACCGTATTGGTAATCGTTCCGTCACCGACAATGCTCAGAGTTCCCCGGTTTACGATGGTATCGGAACCGATGCCATCAATTGTGTGACCATTCAGCCGCAGAGTAATCTGACTGTCGGCAGAGGTGATGCCGTGTCCTTCGTAATCCTGCAGACATTCAATGACCGTAGGGTTGGAGGAGGCTGCATCGAACGCTGCCTGCAGGGATGCGTACCCGACATTGTTCATCTTAAAGATTGCGGTTGTTGCAGTGAAATCCACAGTACAGGTGTAGGTTCCGGATTCCGCTTCGTCTGTGACCAGCGCCCAGGAGGCTTCGTCCCATTCCGCATTCAGCGATTCACCGCCGGAAACACTGACGAAATCGTAGTGCATTCCGTCCGGAAGTTCATCGGTTGCCTTTCCGTCAATGGTATACCTGACATTTACGGAAAATGTATCAGAATCCGTTACACCGTTTGATTTTTGTTTTCCGCAGCCGGCCAAAACAGCCATGAGACCGATACCAAACGTGAACGCTGCTATTTTTTTTCGATTCATATCTTACTCCAATCCGGCATATACAGCCATGCAAACAAATAGGTCTACCATTGATAATAAAGAGAATTGAGGGATACGTCAAGTGGCATAAACAGGCAGAGCGGTGAAGTTTACCGGAATGTAAGAAATCTATGGCAATCGGAGCCGATATCGGGTAGAATAGATATGAGCGTTCCGGGAAGAGAGCGAGTAAAGGAGAACATGAATGGTAAAGTATGATGTGATTATTGTAGGTGCCGGACCGGGTGGTATCTTTTCGGCATACGAGCTGACAAAATTAAGAAATGATTTGAAGATTGCAGTATTTGAGGCGGGGAATTCCCTGGAGCAAAGAAAATGTCCTATTGACGGCAAACAGGTGAAATCCTGTGTCAAATGTAAAACCTGCGCCATCATGAACGGATTCGGAGGTGCGGGTGCATTTTCCGACGGAAAATATAATATTACCAATCAGTTTGGAGGAACCCTGTACGAGTATATCGGCAAACAGGAGGCGATTGATCTGATGCGGTATGTGGATGAGATTAATCTTGCATACGGCGGAGCGGGTACGAAACTGTATTCTACTACGAATACGGCGATCAAGAAGATGTGTCTGGAAAATGGTCTTCATCTGCTGGATGCATCGGTCAGACATCTTGGAACGGACATCAACTATATCGTATTGGAGAATCTGTACAATCAGTTAAAGGATCATGTGGATTTCTTCTTTCAGACGCCGATTCAGCATGTCAGTATGGAGAACGGACAATATGTGGTGCAGGCAGAGAAGGAATCCTACATATGTGATCAGTGTGTGATTTCGGTTGGAAGAAGCGGAAGTAAGTGGATGGAGAGTGTGTGCCGGGAATTAGATATTCCCACCAAATCCAACCGTGTGGATATCGGCGTCCGGGTAGAGCTTCCGGCAGAAATCTTCGCACATCTGACGGATGAGTTATATGAGTCCAAGATCGTATACAGGACACAGAAATTCGAGGATCTGGTTCGAACCTTCTGTATGAATCCCCGAGGCGTGGTGGTTAATGAGAATACAAACGGAATCGTAACGGTGAATGGCCACAGCTACGAGGATCCTGCAAAACATACGGAGAATACAAACTTTGCATTGCTGGTAAGCAAGCACTTCTCAGAGCCGTTCAAGGACAGCAACGGTTACGGTGAGAGTATCGCCAGACTGTCCAACATGCTGGGCGGCGGTGTAATGGTGCAACGATTCGGAGATCTGGTAAGAGGGCGCAGAAGTACCGTCAGCAGAATTGAAGAGGCCTATATAACGCCTACGCTGGCAGCTACGCCCGGAGATCTGAGTCTGGTGATTCCGAAGCGTATCCTGGATGGTATTATAGAGATGATCTATGCGCTTGACAAAATTGCGCCGGGAACTGCCAATGATGACACCCTTCTCTATGGGGTAGAGGTCAAATTCTACAATATGGAGGTGGAACTGGATCGAAATCTGCAGACGCGGAATCCCGGACTGTTCGTGATTGGAGACGGATCCGGCGTTACCCATTCGTTATCTCATGCATCTGCCAGCGGTGTTTATGTGGCAAGATACATTGCAGAGAATCGGTAAGAATTTTTTCACACGGAAGATATAAAAAGCAGATACGGTGCGGATTCCCTATATCCAGAAATCATTTTTTATATTATAATGGATTTATTCGTAGAAAGGTATGGTATGCGTATGGAAGAGAATGAGTTGAGAGGAAAGATCGAGAATCCTGCACTGAAGCTGGCAATGGATGGACTGAGGGCCAGTGAACAGGATGGACGGCCGAGCAAGATTGCCAATGACTATTTCCTACAGGAATTACTGAAGGCGCGTCTGCTGTGTCCCGTTGAACTGGAAACGCCTCCGCCGGTGGAAGATGCTCCTGTGAAAATAGAAGGGAAGATTAAGATATTCGGATTGAATGCCCAGGACGGCAGAAGTTTTCTGATGGCTTTTACCGATGCGGAGGAATTGAAAAAGTGGCGTGATAAAGAGGAAGAGCAGATCATGGTATGGAGCATTGCCAGATACGCCAATATTCTGCTGAAACAGGGGTGCCCCCATGAAGGCGTTGTGATCAATCCCTTCGGAGAGAATATCATCGTGAAAAGGGAATATCTTCCGAAACTGCTGCAGCGCATCCGGGCCGCACAGAAACCGCTTGTGGTAGGGGAGGAAGAGGTGATTACGGATTACAGCGGATATCCGGAGGGACTGATTCCGGCGCTGTGTGCCTATCTGTCCCAGTCGGGCGACGTGGAACGGGCCTATATGACAGAGATGACGAAAGAGGATGAGCAGGATTATCTGCTGATCGTGGATACCAAAGAGAATCCGCGTTATCTTTTTCCCTGTATCAATAACGCCACGGAGCCTTATCTGAAGGATAAGAAGATGAAGATTATTCTCTACGGAACAGAACTGGCGGATGCGGTGGTTGCAGAGAGCACCCTGATTTTTGCCAAAAAGAAGAAATAGCGGAATCACTCCGTTGAAAGGATCATACGCTGTAGTCAGAACAGGGACTACAGCGTATTTGATTGCATGCGGAAGCTTTGTATCCGGCATGATATGCTACAGGGAATATCTTCCGCTGGCACCACAGGGGAGAATCAGACCGGAATCTGTGACCGGAAGACCGATTTCCGAGGCTTCCACATGGCCACCGAATCGGGGGACGAGAACCGTATTCATCATATAACTCAAAACAGCAGGCTGAAGACCTGTGGTATAAGAGTTGATCAGGAAGAACAGCGGACGGTCGGACAGTATCTCGGCAGTCAGTTGGAGAAAAGGGAAGATGGATTCTTCGATTTTCCAGATTTCTCCTTTGGGACCTCTGCCATAGGAAGGGGGATCCATGATGATGGCGTCGTACTTGTTGCCGCGGCGGATTTCCCGCTCCACGAACTTCTGGCAGTCATCCACAAGCCAGCGGATAGGGGCGTCGCCGAGACCGGAAGATGCAGCGTTCTCCTTGGCCCAGGAAACCATTCCTTTGGAGGCATCCACATGAGTAACGGAAGCACCTGCCTTGGCGGCAGCAAGGGTGGCACCGCCGGTGTATGCGAATAGGTTCAGTACTTTGACCGGGCGCCCCGCGCTGCGAATCCGTTCGGAGAACCAGTCCCAGTTGGCAGCCTGCTCCGGGAACAGTCCGGTGTGTTTGAAGCTGAAGGGTTTCAGGTGAAATGTCAATTCCTTATAATGAATGGTCCATTCGTTGGGCAGGTGGATGAATTCCCACTCGCCCCCGCCTTTGCTGCTACGGTGATAGTGACCGTTCTTCTGCTTCCATCCCGGATTCCGGTGGGGGGTATTCCAGATGACCTGAGGGTCCGGACGGACAAGCAGATACTCTCCCCAGCGTTCCAATTTCTCACCGTTTGAGGTATCGATCACTTCATAGTCTTTCCATTGATCTGCAATCCACATATGGGTAAACTCCTTTGTCTTCATTGTCAGGCATATTATCGGCGACCCAGCGTGACACAAAATCGGAGAAACGCAGGGCGCTGTCTTTGGGGGTCTTGTTGGCCGGAAACGCAATGCCGATGGTGCGGTAGGCGGGAGGTTCCAGTTCCATGATACGTACATTCTGCTCGTTGCCGGACAGGATCAGCTCCGGTACAATACAGATTCCCAGATTCTTCGCCACCATGGCAATCATGGCATAATCGTCTTCTACCATATATTTGATGTTTGGGTGAATGCCGGCGTCGGTCAGAACCGTTCTGGAATCCCGGTCCAGATAATCCAGCAGTCCGATGACGGGTTCTGTTTCAAACAGTTCAATCGGGCATCGTTTCCCCGCGGTAGCAGGGTGATCTGCCGGAACGACGGCCAGGAGCCTGTCCCGGTAGAGGGGAATACTGTTGCAGGGAACGGTGGTGGGAAGCGGAAGGAAAGCAAAATCCACCTCCCGGTTTGCCAGAGTTCGTTCCATGTCATTGTATCCGCCGTCCGTTAATTCAAATCGAATATCGGGTTCAAACTGCTGATATTCCTGAATCATCGTAGGCAGCCAGTTGATTGCCACACTTTTGAAAGTACCGATGGTAATGGTCTGCATGTTGCTTCGATTGAGATCCTCGACCGCACGGTTCAGTTTCTCATCGCAGGCGACAACCTCCGAAATCAACGGATAGAGTTTCCGACCGGCTTCCGTCAGTACGATTCCGGATCGATTCCGGATCATAAGCGGAAGCCCCAGATCATGCTCCAGTGCCTGAAGCAATTGCGTGACGCCGGACTGTGTGTGCCCAAGCTGTTCCGCTGCCTTCGTGATAGAACCGCATTCTACCACCTTCAGAAAGGTTGTATATTTCTTAATGCTCATAGGAATCCCTGCCTGTATTCATTAGAAATTCTAATGTAATAGTATCACGCGTACACAAAAAAGCAACAGAAAAGAGAAGAATTTGCCGGATCGGACACAAATTGACGTTCGGGGCTTGCTTTTTTCACAGACAGCGATTACAATGCAAAGGTATATAAGGAAAAATGAATATATCATTAGAAAAACTAATGAGAGTAGGAGATGTTATGGAAAGTATTCTTGAAGCAGTAGCATTTGTCTTCTACCTGATATTGGTTCTGGCGGTGGGAATCACCTTCTTCTTGAAGTCCAGAAAATCTCAGGGTGGAGACAAAGATTATTTCCTGGGTGGCAGAAATATGAACGGATGGGTGGCTGCATTGAGCGCAGGCGCATCCGATATGAGTGCCTGGGTGCTGATGGGGCTTCCCGGCTCTATCTATCTGTATGGTATGGGACAGGTATGGATCTCGGTGGGGCTTTTGATCGGTACTGTCTGTGCATGGATTTTTGTGGCTCCGAGATTGAGACGTTTCTCTATCAAAGCACAGGACTCCATTACCATTCCCCAGTATCTTACCAACAGATTCTTGAGTAAGAGTCCGGTACTGCAGATTGTCTGCGCAGTGATCTTCCTCGTAGCGTATTGTGTGTATGCGGCTTCCAGCATTGTTGCCTGTGGGGATCTGTTTAACACCGTATTCAGTATCGACAAATCCTATGCCATGATCGGTGCGACCGTTATTATTCTGCTCTATACATTCCTGGGCGGATTCAATGCGGTGTGCTGGACAGACTTCTTCCAGGGACTTCTCATGCTTGCAGCACTGATGGTAGTTCCCATTGTGGCAGTGTTTGCGATGAAGGCAGGGGATTTCGTACCGATGGATGTGGTAGAGACTGGTGAGAATTATTACAACTTCTTATCCGGCGGCTCCCTGAACTGGACGAGTGTAGCGGATATTCTCTCCGGCCTTGGCTGGGGACTAGGATACTTCGGTATGCCTCACATTCTGATCCGTTATATGTCTATTAAGAATGAACGTGAGATGAAAAGATCCCGCAAGGTGGGTATCCTGTGGACTGCCCTGATTCTGACAATGGCATCGGTGGTGGGACTTACCGCACATCAGTATCTTGGTATTGCCTGTGCCGATTCGAAGAGTCTTGTATTCATCACCATGGTTCGGAATATTTTCCCGGCCCTGCTGGCAGGTATTCTGTTGTCTGCAATTCTGGCTGCGTCCATGAGTACGGCGGATTCCCAGCTGCTCGCATCCTCATCGGCTTTCGCATCCGATGTTTACAAACCGGTATTCCGTAAGAATGCATCCAATAAGGAAATGCTCTGGGCCGGACGTATTGTGGTTGCGGTGATCTCCGGTGTGGCATTGGCAATCGCGATGAGCCCCAGCTGTGCGGGAATTATGGCACTGGTTGAGTGCGCATGGGCGGCCTTCGGCGCTGCCTTCGGCCCCACGATCCTGTTGAGCCTGTATTGGAAGCGGTTCACGTACAAGGGAGCGATTGCCGGTATTGTGGTCGGATTCGGCGTAGATGCGCTCTGGTATGCGTTCATGAAATCAACCGGATTGTACGAGATCATTCCCGGCTTCCTCTGCAGCCTGATCGCCGCAGTGGTTGTCACACTGATTGACAGGAAACCGTCTGCGGAGGTTGAGGCACTATTTGAAGAGTCCAAAAAAATAACCGAATGATCTTGATGATTTTTGTGGAAAAGATTACACTATGGTCCGGGTGTTCAGGCACCCGGACTTTTTATGAAAGTGGGAGGAATACACAGATGGAGCAAAAGAGAAAAGCGGGAAAAGGAAGTGCCATTCTATGTGTTCTGGGAGCGGGACTGCTCTGGGGATGTATGGGACTTATGGTCCGCAATATGAATCGGATCGGTCTGGGATCCATGGAGATTGCTTTTTGCAGGTCTGTCGTAACCTTTGCGGTAATGCTGGCGGGTATGCTGGTCTTCCGACGAAAGGGATTACGGATCAGGATCAGAGACCTCTGGTGCTTTGTGGGAACGGGACTGCTCAGCGTTGCTTTTTTCAATATCTGCTACTTCTCGTGTATGAGATATACATCCTTGTCCACGGCGGCAATTCTGTTATATACGGCACCTGCATTTGTGATGGTATTGTCCCATTTCCTGTTTCGGGAGAAGTTCACGGTGCAGAAATGTATTGCCCTGGTGCTGGCATTTGCGGGGTGTGTACTGGTGTCCGGCGGCTTTGGAGCCGGCAGCATCGGCGTGATGGGAATTCTGACCGGAATCGGCGCGGGATTCGGTTATGCCCTGTACAGTATTTTCGGCCGGTTTGCGATTCAGAGAGGTTACGATTCCTATACGATCACCACATACACCTTTCTGTTTGCTGCGCTGGGAACACTTCCGTTTGTCAAACTGTCCTACCTGTATGAATGCTTTGCTGCAGATGGATGCATGCTGTTGTTCGGAATCGGAATCTCCATCGCGGTTACCGTGGTTCCTTATCTGCTATATACAAAAGGCCTTACCGGCATTGAGAACGGTAAAGCCTCTATTATCGCTTCTATTGAACCTGTGATGGCAACGGTGATCGGTGTGTTGGTTTTCCGGGAACCGATGACGGTCATGGGAACGATGGGAATGATTCTGGTGCTCGCCTCCACTGTGATCTGTTCCTTATAAACATGCTTGCCCGGGAGAAACCGCCTATTGGGATGAGAGATTACGCAGAATCTGTTCCTCGACGGCGGTGTAGTCATAATCGTTTTCCGCCCAGAGCGCATACCGGGAATCACCCCGGTGATCCGGCAGGGTGTAATGTTCGGTGAGGTACTCCAGGAGATAAGCGGTTGCTTTGCGGGCACCCAGATAATTCAGATGCCCTTCATCCCGGAAATCCGTGGCAAGATTGATCCGGGTTTCTTCGATCAATGCAAAATAGTCAATCAAGGGAACCTGATGTTCCTCGGCCCATGCGAGAATCTGTTCGTACAGATGACAGTAATTGTCTTCCGGTGTACTGTACGGAGCGCGGACGAGCAGAAGTTTTGTCCCATGCCTTTGCAGTAATTCATAGATCTGATTCAGATATTGATACTCTTCCAGTGTGGTAAAATCGATATTGCTCTGATCCACTTGTCCTTCTGACAGTTCTTCCAGAGGGTAGACGGTGGTGGTGGGATAAAATCCAAAGGTGTCATATTCTCTGGCGGGTGAGAAGAGCAGGTTGACAAACTCGGTGACCGGATAACGGTCTCTGCGGTATTCTCCCCGATATTCCAGGAATCCGTAAGCATCATAGGGCGTCATATTGCTAACCCAGTCGGCATCGGAGTGCAGGATATCCAGATAGGCAGCCGGCTTCCGGGGCGACAGGTCAGGCAGGATGCTGATTCCTGAGGTATATCGCAGGCGGAATTCCATCACAGTCGGATTGGTGACTGCGAGAATGGAGTAGATATCCATAACCACCAGCTGCGGGGATTGTTTGTGGTACATTTCATTCAGAAGCCAATAGGTGTTCTGCATGGATTGGGAAGATGTGGCGAGGCTGGCGGAAGCTATGCCTGCATCCTCAAACAACTGCTTTGGAATAAAAGTGCAGTAACTGTGGGAGGAACCGGCGAAGACACAATCCACCCGATCCTTCGGAAGATCATAGAACAGGGTAGTGCGGCGATCCGGATCCCCGGGATCGGTACCCCATACCCGGATGATGCGGGAGAAGCGATCCAGGAGGAAAAAGAAGAGAAGGATTCCAACCAGCCAGATCAGTATTCTTTTTAGCAGAAGGGTTTGTTTCGATGCATTCATGGCAGTCACACTTTCTGTTTAGAATTGAAAATAAATGAAGGATGCCGAGTCATACCCGGGACCGTATATGCCGAAAATCAGTACCAGAAACAAAAGGGCTTCCACGACCAGGAGCTTCAGAAGCGGGTTTCGTTTCATGAACCAGGACAGGACATCGCGGTTATGATACCGGAACAGGTCCGTGATTGCAACCAGTGGAATGGTAATTGCCAGGACGATGCATTCCGGTTTGGAGATCCATTCCCACACCCAGCCGAGGGACAGATTGCGCGGGAGGAACATGGTGCGGAGTATGTAGGTATACTGCGCAGGATCCGAATTGCGGAACAACACCCAGCCGACGGTCACAAACAGGAAGGTAATGATAACCTGCAGGATATGCTCGGGAAGGGTATGCTCCAGATGCAGTTTTCTTTTGCAAGAGGATCGGACGGTGCGTGTGGCATCTCCGATGACCTGCAGGATACCGTGGTAGAGCCCCCATAGGATAAAGTTCACACCGGCTCCGTGCCAGATTCCACTGATCAGAAATGTAATCAGGAGATGGATTCGTTTGCGGGCAGTTCCTCTGCGATTACCGCCCAGAGGAATGTAGATGTAATCCTTAAGCCAGGAGGACAGGGTAATATGCCAGCGCTGCCAGAATTCCCGGATGTTGCGGGAATAGTAGGGGGATGCAAAGTTCTGACTGACCCGGAAACCGAACAGAAGTCCGGTTCCTCTTGCAATATAGGTATAGCCTGCAAAATCAAAATAGATCTGCAGGGTATAGAGTATTGCAGTTACCAGAAGCGGAAAACCTTCATAGGAGGAAGGCTCTCCATAGACAGCATTTACAATGATGCCAAGACGGTCTGCAACGACTGCCTTCATCATACTCCCCCAGAGCATCATGAGAAGACCGGTACAGGCGGTATGATAGGAAAGACCTGATACAGTCCGGATCTGGGTGAGTACAGTCCGCGGTTTGTCAATCGGACCGGATGTGATGGTGGGGAAGAAACTGATGCTGACAGCATACTCGGTGAGCGTGACGGCTTCAGCAGCCGGTTCACGGTAGGTGTCGATCAGAAAACTCAGTATCTTAAAGGTGAAAAAACTGATCCCGACAGGCTCAATCAGGGAGAATCCGGTGGTGGTGACAAACAGACCTGCGACAAATTGTGCATATTTCAGAATCAGCAGCGGAAGAAGACTGATCGAAACGGAGGAAATCAGGATTGCCCTGCTGGGCTGTCGCCGGAGCAACAGGCTGAATCCATAGGAGATCAGAATCATCCCGGTCAGAATGAGAAGGTTCCAGATTCCGAAAAAAGAATAGAATACCCCGTTTGCCGCTAACAAGATATATTTACGTCCTCTGGAGGGAACTGCCCAATATAGTATCAGCGATGCAAATATAAAGAAAATAAATTGAAAAGAAATGAATTGCATAACGGGTCCTTCCGATGTATGATGATTTTGTGTTTTTGCCTATTATTAATAGTAATATAACGCATAGGGAAAATCAAACAGAAAACACGAAAAAAGTTTGTGAAAATTCATGAAAAAAGTACTTGCTTTTTTGGTAAGACCTGTGTATACTATGTATTGCTGTGGCATGATAGCTGTGAAGCGTGAGGTTGCTGCCCTCGGGCAGGTTTTCCGTGGAGCGAATGTCAAGGAGCCATTTTAACTGGTGGCTCGACAATCTGACGACAAGTCACTGTACAACAATTAGGTCTACAAAGCGTAGAAACAGCCGTGTGAAACGGAATCGGATCGGAGCGCGAAGCTTCTTTTTCTAAGGTTCGGCATGACACACACGGGAAAGTGTACAGTCACCGCTTGTCGTACTTATATCTTTCAAAAGTGCGAAAAGGAGGCGACTTTTTTTATGGCAAGTCAAGTAATGAGAATTACACTGAAAGCTTATGATCATCAATTAGTAGATGCATCAGCCAAAAAAATCATCGAAACAGTTAAGAAAAACGGATCCCAGGTGAGTGGACCGGTACCTCTTCCTACGAAAAAGGAAGTCGTTACAATTCTGAGAGCAGTTCACAAGTACAAAGATTCCCGTGAGCAGTTCGAGCAGAGAACTCACAAGAGACTCATCGACATCATCACACCTACCCCGAAGACGGTGGATGCACTTCAGAGACTGGAGATGCCTGCAGGTGTGTACATTGATATCAAGATGAAGAACAAATAAGACCCCTACTTATATGTATAGGATGAAACCTATACCAATGTAGAGCAAAATGGAGGCAAACAAGAAATGAAGAAAGCAATCTTAGCAACAAAAGTCGGAATGACGCAGATCTTCAATGAGTCCGGTGAACTGATTCCTGTAACCGTTCTTCAGGCAGGTCCCTGTGTTGTAACACAGATCAAGACAGTTGAGAACGATGGATACGAAGCAGTACAGGTTGGATTTGCAGACTGCAAAGAGAAGATCGTGAACAAAGACAAGACAGGCAAGAAAGAAGTGATTCACAGACATGCAGCTACCAAGGCTGAGCAGGGACACTTCAAAAAAGCAGGCGTTACAACAAAGAAGTTCGTGAGAGAATTCAAGTTTGAGAATGCTGCAGAGTATCAGCTGGCACAGGAAATCAAAGCTGACATCTTCGCGGTTGGCGATAAAGTAGATGCATCCGCTATCACCAAAGGAAAAGGATTCCAGGGCGCAATCAAGAGACTGGGTCAGTCCAGAGGACCTATGAAGCATGGTTCCAAGTTCCATCGTCATCAGGGTTCCAACGGTGCTTGTTCTTCACCGAGCCGTGTATTCAAGGGAAAAGGAATGCCGGGTCATATGGGAAGCAAGAAGGTTACCATCCAGAATCTGGAAGTGGTAAGAGTTGATGCAGATAAGAATTTGCTCTTAATCAAAGGTGCTGTACCAGGACCTAAAAAAGCCTTAGTAACCATCAAAGAAACAACAAAGGTTGAGGCATAAGAAAGGAGGACCCACAGATGAAAGTATCTGTTTATAATATGGAAGGCAAAGAAGTTGAGAAGATCGACTTAAGCGATGCTGTATTCGGTGTTGAAGTGAACGAGCATCTTGTACATCTCGCAGTTGTTCAGCAGCTTGCCAATAATCGTCAGGGAACGCAGAAAGCAAAGACACGTTCTGAAGTATCCGGTGGCGGAAGAAAGCCTTGGAGACAGAAAGGAACAGGTCATGCAAGACAGGGTTCCACGAGATCTCCTCAGTGGACAGGCGGCGGTATGGTATTCGCTCCGGTTCCGAGAGATTACTCTTTCAAGATGAATAAGAAAGAGAAGAGAGCAGCACTCAAGTCTGCACTCACCAACAAAGTAAATGATCAGAAGCTGGTAGTTCTTGACGAACTGAAATTCGACGAGATCAAGACAAAGAATTTCCAGAAGGTTCTTGACAACCTGAAGATTGAAAACAAAGTGCTTGTAGTAATCAACGAGAACGATCAGAATGTTGTATTATCTGCAAGAAATATCCAGAACGTGCAGACAGCGCTTCCCGGCACAATCAATGTATATGACATTATGAAAGCCGGTACATTAATCCTGACCAAGGACGCTGTTAAGACTATCGAGGAGGTATACGCATAATGGCAGACATTAAATATTATGACGTAATCCTTAAACCAGTGATTACAGAGAAGAGCATGGCCGGCATGGGCGAGAAGAAGTATACTTTTCTGGTTCATACAGAGGCAAATAAATCTCAGATCAAAGAAGCTGTAGAGAAGATGTTCCCGGGTACCAAGGTAATCGGTGTAAACACAATGAACAGCGACGGCAAGAATAAGAGACGCGGTATGGTAACCGGTAAGACAGCGAAGACCAAAAAGGCAGTTGTTCAGTTATCACAGGACAGCAAAGACATCGAGGTATTTGCTGGTCTCTAATCCACGGCAGACATTCTGCTGACTAGGCACAGTAAAGTGCGATAATAAACTTTAGGCAATACGCCTACTTGAAAGGAGAAATAACAATGGGAATTAAGAAATATAACCCATATACACCTTCCAGAAGAAATATGACTGGATCTGATTTCTCTGAGATCACCAAGAAAGCTCCTGAGAAGAAGCTTTGCGAGTCTCTGAAGAAAACAGCAGGTCGTAACAATCAGGGTAAAATTACAGTAAGACACATCGGCGGCGGTTCCAGAAGACAGTACAGACTGGTTGATTTCAAGAGAAACAGCAAGGATGGAATCCCTGCAAAGGTTATCGGTATCGAGTACGATCCGAACAGAACAGCAAATATCGCTTTGATCTGCTATGCAGATGGTACGAAATCATATATTCTCGCTCCGGAGGGATTAACAGACGGAATGACAGTTATGAGCGGTCCTGAGGCGGAAGTAAGAGTTGGAAACTGCCTGCCTTTATCCGAGATTCCTGTAGGTTCCCTGATCCACAATGTTGAGTTGTATCCGGGCAAGGGCGGTCAGCTGGTTCGTTCCGCTGGAAACAGCGCGCAGTTGATGGCGAAGGAAGGTAAATACGCTACATTGAGACTTCCTTCCGGTGAGATGAGAATGGTTCCGATTATCTGCAGAGCATCTATCGGCGTGATCGGAAACGGTGATCATAACCTGGTTAAGATCGGTAAAGCCGGTCGGAAACGTAACATGGGTATCAGACCTACTGTCCGTGGTTCCGTAATGAACCCGAATGACCATCCGCACGGTGGTGGTGAAGGTAAGACCGGTATCGGTCGTTCCGGCCCGTGTACGCCTTGGGGCAAACCTGCTCTCGGCTTAAAGACTCGTAAGAAGAAAAAAGCTTCTAACAAGTTGATCGTAAGAAGAAGAGATGGAAAGGCAATCAAATAATCAGGAGGAATCATTCAATGGCTAGATCACTTAAAAAAGGACCATTTGCAGATGCGAGCTTACTGAAAAAAGTTGACGCAATGAATGCTGCAGGCAATAAACAAGTAATCAAAACTTGGTCTCGTCGTTCCACTATTTTCCCTTCCTTCGTTGGACACACAATTGCTGTTCATGACGGAAGAAAGCATGTTCCGGTATATGT
>JAEDCX010000058.1 GCA_016293925.1 Lachnospiraceae bacterium
CCGCCAGTACATGGGATGCAATCTGGAAATAGATCAGCAGGGAAATAGCATCTACAATGGTGGTAATGAACGGGCTCGCCATTACCGCAGGGTCAAAGCCGATCCGCTTTGCAACCATAGGGAATACACACCCCACAAGCTTTGCCACCAGTACTGCTGCCACCAGAGTCAGACAAACCACAATCGCAATTTTGATATCTACACGATCTAACAGCATCAGCTTCGCGAAATTTGCCGCACTCAGTGTGATACCGCACAGGATCGATACGCGTGCTTCTTTCCAAATTACTCGGAAGATGTCTCTGAACGCAATCTCATTGAGAGACAGTCCGCGGATGATGGTCACGCTGGCCTGTCCGCCTGCGTTTCCACCGGTATCCATCAGCATCGGAATATAGACCGTCAACGTCGCGCAGGCACTCAATGCATCCTCAAAAGAAGCAATAATGCCTCCGGTAAAGGTCGCAGAGACCATCAGCAATAAGAGCCAGGGGATTCGCTTGGTAAACGTCTCAAACACTCCCGTTTTCATATAGGACTTATCGCTTGGCACGATAGCTGCCATCTTCTCCATATCCTCTGTGGCCTCTTCCTGCAGGATATCCACAACGTCATCGACGGTAATGATACCAACCAGGCGGTTCTCATTATCCACAACAGGCATGGCAGTAAAATCGTATTTCTGGAATTGTCTGGCAACCTCCTCCTGATCCATCAGGGTATTCAGGGAAATTACGTTCTCATGCATGATATCTCCGATGATCGCATCCGGATCACTGAGCAGAAGATATCGAAGTGCAACGGTTCCTACCAGTTTTCTTTTCACATCCAGAACATAACAGATATTGATTGTCTCGGAGTCCAGACCCACGTTGCGGATCCGGTTAATCGCATCCGAGACGGTAATATTCTCTTTCAGATCAACATACTCCACCGTCATAATACTTCCGGCGGAATCTTCCGGGTACCGCAGCAGATGATTGATATCTCTCCTGGTCTCGGAATTGGCATTGGCCAGTATTCGCTTCACAATATTGGCAGGCATCTCCTCCAGCAAGTCCGTGGCGTCATCCGCCATCAGATTGTTGACAATGTTGGCTGCCTCCCGATCGGACAGGGATGTGATGATCATCTGCTCTTCTTCAATCGGAAGATACGAAAAAACATCTGCTGCCAGCGTTTTCGGGAGAATGCGGAAGATCTTCAGCATATCCTCCTCTTCCAGTGTCTGCAGAAAGGAAGCGATATCCGCCTCATTCATCTCGGACAGCTCCTGCCGTAATATAGTGTACTGCTTCGTTTCAACGAGTTCCAATAATTCTTCCACTATGATTTACCTCCAGGTATGTGATTTTCATGGGTTGTCGGGGGTGAGGAGCGTCCGCGCTCTTCTCGATCGAATGCTTCGTCATAAAAACCACCACCTTTCTGATAAATTCGTGTCTGTACATATAGAATCTCCGCATGCTGCGCACGTACATTCAAATATTACAAAAATGATATTCTTTTGTCAATGAATATCCCCCGGCTTCTGCTTCAGAAAGGTCCCCTTCGACTCCTCCCGCATTGTAGCCCTGCCGGCTGTCCGGTCCGTTATCTGTGCCAGAATCCGGCTCTCCTCTTCCGTCGTCAGAAACATCCGGAAGCGCACATTCTCCCCGTATTCCGTATCCAGTACATCGATATTCTCTTCCGCTGCAACATTCTGGATTTTCCCGGCGTCAGCATAGGAAGCCGTAATCTGATAATACGTCCCGGTTAACATAATGCCCGTTTTGCATAAGGGCAGAGCCTCCTGAACCGCTCCCTGATATGCCCTGACCAGTCCGCCGGTTCCCAGCAGAACACCGCCAAAGTATCTTGTAACCACAACCGCAATATTCGTAATTCCGGAACCAAGCAAAACCTCCAGCATAGGTCTGCCGGCCGTTCCGGAAGGTTCTCCGTCATCACTGCATCTGGTAATGCAATTGTTCTCGCCCACAACAAATGCAGAGCAATTATGTCTTGCATCCCAGTATTGCTTCTTCATCTTTTCAATGAATGCGGATGCTTCTTCCTCTGTCTTTACGGGACGTATGGTCGCTATAAATCTTGATTTTTTCTCCACAATCTCTGCCGAGGCTCCCTCCAGCAGAATCTGATATGCATTCCGTGTCATACTCACCTGCTCTTGTGTCATTATGCCGAATTCATCATACCACACGCCTCTTATTTTGTGAATGCATATTACCGCTTCCCCCCAAAAAAGATCTTTATTTCGATATGCTTATTTGGTATAATAATACGGATATAGATTCCGGAGCTATTTCGGAACCGGTTAGGAGTATGTATGAATTATACGAGACAAGGGATTAAAAACCGTCTAAAGATGATGAATTCACATTCTGAAAAGATAAAAAGAACGATCCTGGTGCTCCTGCTCAAGGTCTTTCTGGTAGGAGTACTTGCGGTGGGAATCTTCGGCATCAGTGCCGGATTCGGTGTATTTAACGGTATCGTTGAACCCGTCAATCAAATGGATATTTCACTGGATGATCTGATGCCAAACGGATACGCAACCATGGTATACGATGCAGAGGGAAACCAGATCCAGAAGCTGGTGGCCGAATCGGCAAACCGTACCTATGTGCAGTCCGAGATGATTCCGAAGCATCTGAAGGATGCCTTTGTAGCCATTGAGGATGAACGTTATTATGAGCATAACGGAGTTGATATCAAGAGTATCCTCCGTGCAGGCTTTATCGGTATTTCAAACGGTTTCCGGTTCAGTCAGGGTGGCTCCACCATCACCCAGCAGCTGTTGAAGAACAATGTTTTCACCGACTGGATGAGTGAAGACTCTTTCGCAGACCGTCTGACCCGTAAGCTTCAGGAACAGGTTCTGGCAATCAGAGTATCCGAGATGTATGACAAAGATACCCTTCTGACCCTGTATCTGAACACCATCAACCTGGGGGCCAACACACTGGGGGTTCAAGCCGCTTCCCTGCGATACTTTAATAAGGGAGTACAGGAGCTGTCCCTGTCCGAAAGTGCCGTATTGGCCGGCATCACCCAGAATCCGTACAAATTCAACCCCATTATTCATCCGGAGGAAAACCGGGAGCGCCGCAAAGAGGTACTGAATAAGATGCTGAAATTCGGCTTCTGTACGCAGGCCGAATATGACGAGGCCATCAATGATGATGTGTATGCCCGCATAACACAGGTCAATGAAACCGTTGCCACAAAGAGCGTCAACTCCTATTTCGTGGACGAGCTTACCGAACAATTGATGGATGATCTGATGAACAAGCGGGGAATGTCCTATGACGCGGCATATCGTCTCCTCTATATGAGCGGATGCAAGATATACACCACCATGGATCCGAAGATTCAGGCAATCTGCGATGAGATTCTGGCCGATGAATCCAATTATCCTTCCAATTCCAAATGGTATCTGTCCGAGTTTGCGGTAACCGTCAAAAAAGCAGACGGGTCCCAGGCGAACTACTCGGTACAGATGCTGAATAGTTATTTCAAAGAAAAGAATAAAAAGTACAACCGTATCTATACAACGACGGACGCGGCGTATGCGGATATCGCAGAGTATGAAGCCAGCATTCTCGAAGAGGGGGATGAAATCTCCGATGAGAAAATCAGTCTGGTTCCCCAGCCGCAGGTATCCCTGACCATTCAGGATCAGCATACCGGATATGTGGTTGCCATGGTAGGCGGTCGTGGTGAAAAGACTGCCTCCCAGACGTTGAACCGTGCCTCCAATACGAAGAGACAGCCCGGTTCCACATTCAAGATTCTGTCCGCTTATGCTCCGGCCCTGGATTCCTCCGGCATGACGCTGGCAACGGTCCAGACGGACGCTCCGTTCAAATACTATGACGGTACTCCGGTTTCCAACTGGTGGGATGGCGGAACGTACAAGGGTATCTGTTCCCTGCGCTACGCGATCGAACAATCCCTGAACATCATCGCCGTGAAAACGCTTACCATCATCACCCCGGAGCTCGGCTTCGCATATGTACAAAACTTCGGTATATCAACCGTTGTAGAGAAAGCCTACAGCTACGGCCAGGTTCTCTCCGATGTGAATCAGTCTCTGGCACTCGGCGGAATCACCTACGGTGTTACCAACATGGAGTTGAATGCCGCATACGCGGCCATCGCAAACGGCGGGACCTATATCCGCCCGGTTCTGTATACGCAGCTGGTGGATGCAGACGGTAATGTTCTTCTGGACAACACCAAGCCTGATCAGTATCAGGTCATTAAACCCACCACCGCTTACCTGCTTACCAGTGCGATGATGGACGTAGTGAATCAGGGAACCGGTGCAATCACCAGATTTGACAGAAACATGGCAATCGCCGGGAAAACCGGTACCACATCCAGCAACAAGGATTTCTGGTTTGCGGGCTATACTCCCTACTATACCTGTACCGTATGGGGAGGTTATGATAACAATGTCAGCATGAACTCCAGTGAGGAGAAGAGTTTCCACAAGAAAATCTGGAAAAAGGTAATGGGGGCAGTGCATGCCGATCTCGCTCCAAAGAATTTCCAGATGCCTAGCGGAATCGTAACCTGCACCGTATGCAGCAAATCCGGTCTGCTTCCTATTGACGGTCTCTGTGACGCACATGTGCGGGTGGAATATTTTGAGGAGGGAACCCAGCCGCTGGAATATTGTAATGTTCACTATGCCGGTCTGATCTGTCCGTTTGACAGACTTCCGGCTGCAGATACGTGTCCGTTCTCCTTCGCCGGTATTACCGAGATGGATCCTCCGCTGGATGAGTCTCTGCTCCAGGGGTCAATGGTACTCAATACGGACGGCACCATTGCAAGTCTGCCAAACACTACGGGAATCTGCTCCCACACAGCGGAGTTCTTCCTGGATCCGAATTCCATCAACATCGTACAGGCACAATTCCTGTCACTGACAGATGATATCCGATACCTGGTTCAGTTAAGCCATCCGGACATCTGGGGTGCACCTGCCAATACCGCTCCGGCGGAAGGAACCGAATAAATCCTATCCTGTATCACAAAGGGGCTACCGCGAACGGTAGCCCCTTTTCTCTCTGACTGTGTCTATATGAATCATTGATACCGAAACACCAGCGCTCCGATATTCCGAAACACAAATGCTTTGAAGTACGATTGTCCAGATCCTCCTCATTCTGCAGGCACTTCCACTTCAATCACCTTCACATATTTCGCTGAAACAAATGCTTCCGATCCTTTGTACGATATCCTGATCCATTCCGTATCTATTCCATCCAGGTATTCATACTGGTCATCCTTACCGATCTGTCCCAGCTTGGTGCTCCCTGCATCTGCCTTCGACCGCACATTAACATTCACGGTAGGATCTTTGAGTACCACCATCTGCTTCTGAATCGTCTCCGGTTCTGTCACAACCGGTTCTTCCGGTTCCGGCTCCTGCTCGTCTGTCACATCCTCAACCGGTGTCGTTACATCGGATCCCTCATTCACCGGAACCGACTGTTCCTCCCGCTTGTCCGACACCTGATTTGTCACCAGTGTTTTCGGCTTCGTGGCTACTTTCACTGCCAGAATGATAATGGTCAGCACAAGGCATCCCATGAATGCATATAAAATCATGTTTAATCTGTTCTTGCTCATATCCTCACCATCCTTAGTATCAGTATATACCATTTAGTCCGCATCATACAACAGCCAATTTCGATTCTTATAGACAAAAAGATAAGTCCTCTCTTCATCCTTCTGAATCATCTGTTCCCGGTAATAGTCCATCTCTGTATAAGAATCCGTCAACCTGGTCAACAGAGCGGTATCCACATGATATGTCACCGCAAGCGAAACCGTCAATCCATCGTCCGTATACCCGTACTCCTGAATTCGGGTGTTCAGTCCGCTGATATTGACATCACTGTAGGCTTTCCCCCGATCTGCCCCATTTCCGGAATCATTTCCTGCAATCATTGCTTCATATTCGAGCCGGATCAGGCCTGCTGCTTCTTCTCCCAGGTTTTCAATCACTCCGCTGTTCAAATACGGCAATGCGGGTCGAATGATCACATTCGATGCACCGATCTCTATTTCATCCGTACACGTCTGGAAATTCTCTCCATACTGCGCCAATGTGTAGGTTCCGATATACATTCTCGGCAACGTATAGACAGTCTCATATGTCGCATGCACCACCGCGCCGGTTTCATCCAGATATTCCTCTCCCAATTCCGTTCCATTGATACAAACTGTAATATCATTCGGAACAACAATTGAGATATTCTCCGCCAATAAATCCAACGGCTGAATGGTATACTGCCTGAAGAAAAGATACTCCTTCTTCTCCTGTTCCTTTAACAGAATGGTAGTTGCATGTTCTCTGCCCGCCACCACATAATCCATCCGAAATACATGGTTTCCTTCCCGATGGATCGAGTATGTATCCATATCCCGGAACTGCTCTTCCATAACGGCAAAATAGGACTCTCTGGTCAGGAAATGACCATCCTCGCCCACATCCAGCATCTCGTACAGTCTGTCCCATTCTTTGTGCGCAACGGCATCATAGTAGTCTCCGGCCGTAAGCATAGGATCATTGTAATGGCGGATGAGCAGAATGGAACCGACCAGACAGCCGATGATTACTGCTGCCAGAATGCCAAGCAGTATCCAGCGCCGGACCCCTTGATTGTTATTCAGTTGTTCTGACGGATTTCCCGGCAATGCATCATTATTCATCATTCATACCCTTATTCTTTTCCATGCCGTACAAGATCTGAAAGGCCTGCAGAATTGCCTCTTTGTTCGCAACCTCATAATCATTGAACCGGTCGTCGTTATCCCTGAATTCTTCCGCCGTTACACTGCCCGTGTACCACCGTTTCCCGCGGAAAAACCCATCTACCACTTCTTCCCCGAATATCACATGATGTCGGGCAAACAGTTCATAATAGGCGTAATATAATTCTCCGTAGGTATACCCTTCTGTCAGTTCCTCTACCGACAATAGCCTGCGGTCGCTGTCCTCGATGATATAGGAGGTTGCATAGTGCTCTGCATCCGCTGCCATAGAACCATTCACCGCAGCAGTTACCACCATATCCGTTTGCATTCCGTTCAGGTACTCCTCCTGCTCATCCTTCGGGAAGTGCATTATCATCGGAATCGCTTCCTCCTCCACCTCCCCTTTCTCTCCGACTCTGTTCCTGAGCATATGCCCTACACACGCAATCAGAATCATAAGGACGATCAGTATACCCGCAACACCCCCGGATGCGATCAGAATCCAGCCGGGAAGGGCCTGTTTCCGATCATATTTTTTTGTTATCCATCTATTCTCTGTCATATTCACCAGCATTTTCAATCCATTCCACCAAAAAAGGAAAAGGATCTGATCAGATGTTCAAATCCTCTTCCCCATTAGAATACCATAAATAAACAATTTTTCAACTCATTACCGTCTGCCAGTATTTTACTCTGACCGCAACGCTTCTACAGGATTCCTCCTTGCTGCAAATCTGGAAGGAATCAGGCCGGCAATAAATGTTAAGAACATACTGATCAGCACCAGAATCAAACCACCCACCGGCGGAAGTGCCGCCAATCCTGAGATTCCGGACAGATGGCGGATAATCAGATTGATCGGAATCAACAGCAATAACGTTACCCCGATACCGATTGCACCTGCCACAAGTCCCACCAGCAGTGTCTCAGCATTGAATACCCGGGAGATATCTCTCTTGGAAGCACCGATGCTTCGAAGGATACCGATTTCCTTGGTTCTCTCCAGTACGGAAATATATGTGATAATACCGATCATAATTGAGGATACTACCAGCGAAATTGACACGAACGCAATCAAAACATAACTGATTACATTCACGATCGTGGTGACACTGCTCATCAAGGTACCAACCATATCCGTATAGTTCAGGACCTTATCTTCTTCCCCGTCGGCCTTCACACGATTGTTGTATGCCTCAATCACATCCACAATACTGTCTTTGGTGTCAAAACTCTTCGGATAGATGCTGACAGAGGACGGGTGATCCAAATCCACGATGCCCAGTTTCAATGCAACCATATCATAGGTATTCACCACATTATTCATGGAGAATTCTTCTCCGGTCAATACATTATGCTGCATATCTGCCAGCTGCTCCTGCACAATCTGCCTTTTCTGCGTCTCTCCTACTACAAATTCGGTCAGTTCCTTCGTATAACCGATTGCACCGCCGATAGAGGTAGCAACCGCATTCTCCGTCGGACGCAGAACACCGACAATCTTCAGTTCAACCGCATCCTGCAGCAAACCGGCAATGTATGCGGGGTCGTCGGACCGATCCATCCATACACCCTCCTGCTTCTCATAGTAGTCGGCACTCAGGATAAGTTTATATGTAACCTTCAGGATATCTTCGAAGCTGAACCGTGTCTGCTCAACCGTATCCGTTTGCTGAGACTGCTGCATGAATGCATTTTGCATCAGCGCAATCAATTCTCTGTCATCCAGCAGACCAAGGCTGTACAATACATAGTCACTGATCTCATTGTTATCATCTACCACCAGCACCAGCTCATTATACGCCTGTGGCCATCTTCCGGCAATGACATCATATTGATCCTCCAGAAGCGTCTGATTGCCCAGCATCTCACTCCAGACATTATAATTCATCATCATATTGGCACCTGCTCCCTCCATTCCCATGCCTTCAAATATGTTGGAGAGCAGTTCGCTCGGGTTCACCCGTCTCGGTCCTGCGCTGACATCTGACTTGTAGACGTTCAGATCCATATTATAGCTGTATTTGATATCATTTACGTAACCCTTCAACGGTGCTTCGTCCGATTCCAGATACTGCTTAAAAGAATACAGATCATTCTTCTGTATCTTGGTAGACATGGCTAAGATCATATCCACCATAATGTCGTTGGAATAGACCGCATCCAGCTCATGCGCCCCATCCTCGTGGGAATCCCCCATCATCGCAGTCATCATCGCGGTCATGTCAACGGCGTTCTCCTGAATCACCACCGGATAGGATGACAACGTGTCTTCCTCCACTTTATCAATATAGTTCTGCACGCCATTCGAAACAGACAAAATCAGTGCAATTCCGATAATTCCGATGCTTCCCGCGAAGGCAGTCATAAACGTACGGCCCTTTTTGGTCATCAGATTATTCATGGACAATGAAAATGCTGTCAGAAAAGACATGGAAGTCTTCTTTTTGCGTCCCTTATTGGTACGTTTTTCCTTGGATTTGTTCTGTTTTATTTCCAGATCCGTCCGGATCTGTTCGTCGGAATACGGATTCGTATCATCTACAATCTTACCGTCCTTCAAACGGATGATACGATTCGCATACTGGTCTGCGAGTTCCGGATTATGCGTCACCATGATGATCAGCCGGTCCTTGGCGATTTCTTTCAGAATATCCATGATCATGACACTGGTTTCGGAATCCAATGCACCGGTGGGCTCATCTGCCAGAAGAATATCAGGATCATTGATCAACGCCCTGGCAATCGCCACACGCTGCATCTGTCCGCCGGACATCTGGTTCGGTTTCTTATGCATCTGGTCTTCCAGACCCACTTTACGAAGCACTTCCTTCGCCCTGCGTCTTCTCTCCGCTTTGGATACGCCAGAGAGCGTAAGCGCCAGTTCTACATTGGACAATACTGTCTGGTGTGGAATCAGATTATAACTCTGGAATACAAAACCGATGGAATGATTCCGATATGTGTCCCAATCCCTTGCTTTATATTTCTTGGTTGACTTTCCGTTGATGATCAGATCTCCGGTATCATACTGATCTAATCCGCCCACAATATTCAGCAGCGTTGTTTTACCGGAACCACTGGGACCCAGAATCGCCGCGAACTCACATTCCCGGAAATTCAGCGAAACACCGTCCAGGGCATTCTGTGTAAAATCCCCTGTGGTATATGTCTTCCTAATGTCTTTTACCTGTAACATATGATTTCTCCTGACTGTGTACTCAAATTCGTTACCGTCTGCTATTATAACGCAGCCCGAAGCGGATTCCTATTAAAAAAAACTAAAATTTATATCAAATGTAAAATTTTGGTATTGCCATCGGACACGTGCACCTGACCGTCCTCATCCGTCTCGATGGACACCCATTTGCCCGGGGCTGTATAATCTTTGTCCAAGCCGTTATCCCGGTACAGGGTATACCGGATCGGCTCCGATGCATAACACATGAGGCACAGGGAATCGGCTTTGAGTACCGAATCAATATTCACCGGCTGTTCGCCCTCCGCAAACCAAGTACACGGAATCATTCCGTTCTGACGTACGAAAACCAGTACTTCCTCCAGCTCGCAGTTGACATAATGATGTCCCTGCGAAAGCATTTCGGTATCATACTCATGCACGCTCCGGAATCGGTACAGCTTCATCGGTTCCGGAAGATACACATACCTTCCCCTGGCATTCTGCTCATACACGGGAGCGATCATCATGGATTGTCCTACGAACAGTTGGTCTTCCACCCTGCATGCCATCTCGTCCCCGGGATACAGAAACGCCAACGGGTAGAAATACATCTCCCCCTGCAGAGCCGCACGCATAAACTCACTATACAGATAGGGCAGGAACAGGTAACGCAATCCGATGATATGCGCAAATATCTCCGGTCTGCTGAAGGCGTAGCCCTCCTGGCAAACGGTTCCCAGAGAACTGTGATTTCTCATCAGTGGCGTAAACAGTCCCCATTCCGTAAAACGGATCACCAGATCCTCCGATGCATTGCTTCCGAATCCGCCGATATCCGAACCCACAAACAAAAATCCACACATGTTCAGTCCCACCATCTGATGCATTGACAGCAGGATATGGGACCACCAGGACTGATTATCGCCTGTCCAGATCCCCCCGTACCGGTGCATCCCGACATAGGATGACCGGGAGAACAGCAGTATTCTCTGATCCGGTCTGAGCCTGTCAAATGCTTCACCTGCGGCTCTTGTCATGTTGTATCCATACAGATTG
Source organism: Lachnospiraceae bacterium (assembly GCA_016293925.1). Lineage (GTDB taxonomy): Bacteria > Bacillota > Clostridia > Lachnospirales > Lachnospiraceae > RGIG4034. The sequence goes on from JAEDCX010000058.1 coordinate 11,018, forward strand.
TGCACACGGTCATGACGTACCAGAGTCCCGTTCATATTGTGATAAAACAGGGTATAATCCTCCTGATTGTTCTGCAATGCCGGTCCCAGTCCCACGAATCGCCAGAATTCCTGCAGATCCATGTCTGTATTGCGGAAAGATTTCAATTGCTCAAAGGTATCCAGCAATCTGTCCTCTGTATAGAAAATCGCCGGCTCATTCATATCATTCCAGAAACCGTCAATCCCCTGATCCATCAGGGGCTGATAACTGTTTCCAAACCATTCCCGCGCTTCAGGATTCAATACATCCGGGAAATGTGTTTTCCCCGGCCATACGCCCACCACCAGTTCATTGCCATCCTCTTTGCGGCAGAAATATCCTTTTTCCAGTCCCTCTTCGTATGTCCGGTAGCCAGGTTCCATCTTCACACCAGCATCGATAATCGGCACCAGATGGATTCCCTGCTGCTTCATCTCACTGACGATTACGGCAAACTCCGGGAAACGTTCTTCCGACACTGTGAAATCCATATATTTTTCCATATAGTCAATATCCAGATAGATCGCATCCAGCGGAATATGATTCTCCCTGTGCCGCCTCAAAACTTCCCGAACACTTTCGACATCCGGATAGCTCCAGCGACTCTGTCCATATCCCATCCCCCACAGCGGCGGTATATAGCTTCTTCCGATGATCCTGCGGAATTGCCGGACGATATCCAATATATCTTCTCCGTCAATCACATACAGATTGGCAGACCCGCTGTCCACCCGAATCTCAAGCCGGTCCAATACGGTAAATCCGATATCAAAACTGACGCGACCGGGATCATCTACAAACAGTCCCTGGCATACGCCCCCTTGTATGACCAGAAAATTGTGAGCACCATACAGCGACTCCTTGTCCTCTGTATGAATCGGATCATCAGTATTCCAGCTGACATAGCGAAATCCTCTTTTGTTGATGCCACGCATACTCTCTCCGAGACCGTAGATCCGCTCACCGGGTTCCATGCAATGCGTCAGTGTGAGCGTCTCTGCCTGCACAACCTGCCACTGATCCGGGAACGATGTGCCCCCCTGCAGTACTTCGATTCCCACCTGGTCAATCACTGCCTCCGTCTCTATCGGTTCTCCAAATACAAATTTTCTGACCATAAATACCTCCGTTTGATCATTATCGACATCTCTTTTATAACCAAAAGAGCACACCCTAGGATGTGCTCTTCTCGCAGGATTCTCTGAAATCCGGCAACCTGTTTTCTTATGCAATCTTACTCTTTGCAAGTTCTGCAAGAGTCTTAAATCCATCTGCATCTGCAACTGCCATCTCGGCAAGCATCTTTCTGTTCATATCAACGCCTGCAAGTTTGAGTCCGTACATGAATTTGCTGTAGGACAAACCGTTCATTCTTGCAGCCGCATTGATACGTGCAATCCATAACTGTCTGAACTGACGCTTTCTCTCTTTTCTGCCTGCATAAGAGGAAGTCAAAGCTCTCATGACTGACTGCTTTGCGATTCTGTACTGATTGGAACGAGCTCCTCTGTATCCTTTCGCAAGTTTCAATACTCTATTATGTTTCTTCTTTGCGTTTAATCCGCCCTTCACTCTAGCCATCTCAAATACTCCTCCTTACGCATTAGATATATGGTAAAATCTTCTTCATTACCTTAACATTAGTAGCGTCCGTCATTACAGCTTTTCTCAGATTTCTCTTTGTCTTGGCAGACTTCTTGGTTAAGATATGTCTCTTATAAGCCTTATTTCTCTTCAATTTACCGGTTCCTGTTACTTTGAAACGTTTTGCAGCAGCTCTGCTTGTTTTCATTTTTGGCATTTCTTTATCCTCCTAAATCATTCTTCACTTGTTCAGATTATCGCTTCTCGACCAAGAACATCGTCATAGTCCTGCCTTCAATCTTCGGTGCTTTCTCAACAACACAAATATCCGCAAGGGCTTCGGCAAAATCATCCAGAATATGTTTGCTGTTTGCCATATGCGCCATCTCACGGCCTCTGAACCGAAGGGTAATCTTTACCCTGTCGCCTTTGGACAGAAACTTTTTAGCAGCATTTATTTTCGTGTTCAGATCATTCGTATCAATATTGGGCGTAAGACGGATCTCTTTGATCTCAACAACCTTCTGTTTCTTCTTTGCCTCTTTTTCTTTACGGAGTTGTTCGTATTTGTACTTGCCGTAATCAACAATTCTGCATACAGGTGGTTTTGCCGTAGGAACGATCTTCACCAGATCCACTCCTGCATCCTCAGCCAGTTTCATCGCTTCCTTGGGAGTCATGATACCCAGCTGCTCTCCGTCCTCTCCGATTACTCGGATCTCTTTGTCCTTAATCTGTTCATTAATCAATAATTCGCTAATAGTGTGACACCTCCGTCCGACGCTTGCATATATGAGTTCGCAACAAAAAATGGATAGACAGACTATCCACCGTTCACACACCGAATCTACACCGACACGCCCGTATCGATCCATCGGAAACTATGAACACCTATCAGCGCAATTGCCATAGGGTGAGAGTGAATACTCTGCTTGGTTGTTATGTAGCTTCTCAGCACACTCAGATAATATACCACACTATCTTTCCTGCGTCAAGCATTGTTTCACAATCTTTCACCGGTTTTCTCCCGCTCTGTTTCCCTATCCTTCACCGGTTTTCTCCACCGGCGGATAGCGTATACACGAAACCCGCCGGCAGAGCAATAGCAACCTTCATCATTCATCAGTTTTTCGCTTCGGAGAATGACCCGCAGTATGTCTCTCCTCTGACGCATGCGTTATCACCCATAATATTCACATGGTCTGCTTTACATTTGTAATCCACATTGTAGATGCACCTGGTAGCCTCGCAATCAATACCGATCACATGACACGGATGCTCCATGCCGTTTCGGGCCGATCCTCGTCCCCTGTCGGAAAACGATTCACAACAGGTTTCATTTTTCTTCTCGGCATGCTTGCCACCCACCATAATATCGCCCTTGCTGCACAGACAGTCGCAGTTATAGACGCAGTTTTTCACGCCACATTTCAAATCTGCCATAATCCAATACCTCACTTTCCTACAGAGGTATTATGCCCGCAGTTGTCCGATTTATTCACGAATCATGTCAAATATGGTTTCACTCTTTTATGTAATCCGTTTTGGAAAGATTTGGATTGACATGAACCATACAATGCTTCACAAGCGGGTATGTATTCTCAATCGCCAAATGGACATTCTCCGCAATCTCATGTGCCTCCGTCAGCTTCAATTCCCCGTCTGCACAGATTTCCACATCCACATAGATTTTGTTGCCAAACAGTCTTGTCTGCAGTTCATCGATCGCCTGTACACCTTCTACCTGCAGGATTGTGTTACGGATTGCGTCCACTGTCTCATCGTCACATGCCTTATCCACCATCTTGTCAATGGCATCCCGGAATATATCGATTGCCGCTTTTGCGACAAAAACGCAGATAATCAGACTTGCCACCGCATCCATAATCGGATAGCCACATCTTGCAAATGCAATACCCACCAACGCGCCAACGGACGATAATGCATCCGATCTGTGATGCCACGCATCTGCCATCAATGCACCGGAATTGATTTTCTTCGCACTCGCCCTGGTATACCAGAACATCCACTCTTTGACCACAATAGATACCCCTGCCGCAATCAGTGCCATCATTCCCGGAATCACGATATTCTCGTAATCCCCGCTGATAATCTTATTGAGTCCGCCCCAGCCGATCATCACGCCGGTAGCAAACAGTACCACCGCAAGCAGAATGGAAGCCACGCATTCCATCCTCTCATGCCCATACTGATGTCCGCTATCCGATTGCCTGCCCGATATGGTAACACCGATCATCACGATAAAGGTCGAGAAAACGTCTGACAGCGAATGAACCGCGTCACTGACCATGGCACCGGATGCACCTACGATACCGGCCACCAGTTTCCCTGCCGACAGCAGTACATTCACTGCAATACTGATCATTGATACTCTGTACGTTACTTTTTTCTCCATAGAATAATCCTTTCTGTGTAAACCATCGTTTTTGTTGTTTTCCGGCCCGCGAAACAGTATAAAAAAACACCTGCGAGACGAATACTGTCCCGCAGATGTAACTGTCATCCGCTGTCGCTGCTGCAACCCGACCAAATGGTCTGCTCAGATTTGTTTCATTATCGTATCATATGCAGATGTGAATTGGCAAGTGTTTTTCTGCATGCGCTTCCGCTGATTGTTTGCGAGGCATCAAGAATGGGATGGGAGCTGTTCCAGAACTTCGCACCTATGATATCCATATTGTAGTGATATCAGATATCTACAGAGGATAAAGATAATCTTCCTCACTGTCATCCATAATTCTGTACCATTCACTTTCAACCGAATCAAACATGAGCTACGAGATACTCAGGATGCACTTGTTTTTGTTTCTGCTTACCACCAGCCGCTTATGCAAGCCGGTTTTCTCCGCGAAATTCTTAAAGCGTCAAATATACCGCCACCGCAACAATTTCATGAACCATTACAGTTCCTTTTTCATATATCCGCATGTGAATGGGAAAAAATCATATTTCTTTGTTGCAATATGTTTTGCTCCATTTAACTCATACCATTTGCGAAGAACTTTGTTTTCCTCTACAATACCTATATTTACAATCATACAACCTGCTTCTTTTGCTGTATGAAAGGCATGCTCCAATAATTGTTTTCCAATTCCCCTATGTCTGTATTCCGGCAATACTGAGAGATTATTGAGTTCACATTCACCGTTTTCCTGTAATAAAAGGGAATAATATCCACACAAATCACCATCTTCTTCAAATACATACATCGGTCTGTGCTCTCTATCCATATGCCAATACAATCTGTCCGTTGTCGTCGCAAATGCCGTAAATCTAGGAGCATTTTCCTCTGTGAAGCCATATTCATCTGCAACCGTAATAAAACTCTTTTTGATAACCTCCACACACACTGGGATTTCTTCACGTCTTACTTCTCGTATCATTTTGTCACCATTTTTTGTTACACTCTCACTATTATCAATTGCACACTTTCTGTTTGCATTTATCATAGCATATGCAGTTTCTTTTGGCCAAACCGGATTATCCGGAGTTCAATTCGTTGTAATGTAGCACACGGATACCTCCCAAAATCCATACTCAGATACAACTTTTTCTGCATAACACAGCAGCCAATGCTCATGCTTCTGCATCCACGATTCAGATTCGGTGGACAGAACGAAAAAGGCA
>JAEDCX010000115.1 GCA_016293925.1 Lachnospiraceae bacterium
GGAGGAAGCGCTATGGAGATCAAGCAGATTCATCAGGATTTCTCGGTGTGTCGGGTAGAGGATTATTCACTTACGAATTTTGATGCGGAATATTGTTTTATCGGCAAAACGGATGAGGAGAAATCTCTCGTGTGTATCACGGGTGATGTTCCGCCGAATGTCATCCGGCGTGAGGACGGGTGGAAAGGATTTCGGATTCAGGGTGTTTTGGACTTCTCCCTGAACGGAATCTTGTCGGAGATTGCCGCGCTTCTGGCAGATAACGGTATCTCTATTTTCGCCATATCCACCTACAATACGGATTACATTCTGGTAAAAGAGGACAACTATCAAAAGGCACTGGATGTACTAATGAATGCGGGGTATGAGATTGTAGACTGAGAAAAAGACTTCCGGAATGGGAAGGAATAGTTGCGGAATTACCGTTTGCCGTACTATAATAAATCCATATTGATGAACAGAGAGGTATTCCCATGAAGGTATGTATCAGTTGCGGAAAAACGATTCCGGATAACGTGAAATTCTGTGGTTTCTGCGGAACACCACAGACCCCGGCACAGCCCCAGTATCAGGCTCCGGCACAGCCTCAGTATCAGGCCCCGGCGCAACCTCAGTATCAGGCTCCGGTGCAGCCCCAGTATCAGTCTCCGGCACAGCCTCAGTATCAGGCCCCGGTGCAACCTCAGTATCAGGCCCCGGTGCAGCCCCAGTATCAGTCTCCGATACAGCCTGCGATGCCCGTACAACCGATTGTTCAGGCGCAGGGAACATCGAATGTCCCCGGAGAGAAGAAGAAACGGAATCCTCTTGTATGGATCATTCCGGCGGTACTTGTGATGATCGCTGCAGTTGCGCTGATCCTTGTTTTCGTCGTGTTCAAAGGGGATAAAGGTACAAAACTTCCAAACGGCGTGGATGCGAAACGGATCGATCATTATTTTGAAGGGATACGGGATAAGAACTTTGAGGTTTATGTAGATGCATGGGCACCGATACTGGCCGATGAGAAGAGAGATCAGGCTACGTATGTTTACGGTGACGGTTATACATACCTGACCAGCCTGTATGCGGAACTGGAGGATCTGAAGTGGACATTAACCAATGCAGGAAGAGGCAGTGAGGAAGACTGCAGCAATATGGCCTCTCAATTCCGTGAGATCTATGGGGTAGAATATACGATTACAGATTGTTATCGGTTATATTATGATTTTACGTATCTGGAGAACGGTGAGAAATATTCCGGCACAACCGCATTGGACATGTACCGGATTGACGGAGTGTGGTACATCGTCTGGGCAGAAGCCGAAAATCAGTAGATGAGTAAAAAGCAAAAAAGGACCTCATCCTGTATGAGAGTGTATCGGATTGATGAATACATATCATGCGGGATGAGGTCTTGTCATGTAAAATTGTAATCCGGATGTCCCGGAGCACATATCGGACTGTTCCGATCAATACAGAACAACCGGCAGATTAATCGTTCGTATAGCTGAAAATCAGTGAATCGGTGACAGAGAAGAACTTGACCACAATCTTGATGGCATCTGCGTCTACACCCTCTTCATTTTTGAAGGAATCTCTGAAATCATCGCATACAGAAGAAAAATCCTGCTGCTCCAGTAATGTTTTGATCTGGTCATCGGTCATACCGATGTCGTTGAAATAGAAACTATAAGTTGCTGTGTTGCCGGTGATATCAACATCTGCATCTCTGTACTGTCCGTTACTGCTTGCAACAATCTGGTTGCAGACATTTTCAATTTCCTGCTCGTAATTATCCTCTGCTTTGACGATATCCTCCAGAGTCTTTTTGGACCCGCAGGCCATCAGTAAAGTAGATACAACAAGTGTCAATACAACAATAAGGGTTAATTTTTTCTTCATATGTTTTCTCCTGTTCTTTTGGTATTCAAACTATTCTGTCCAACTGAAGATACATGTTCCGTCAGATGCATAGTATGCGTAGGTAAAGGATGTGGGTGTGATACCGCACTCATTTGCCAGATTCTGCTTGCCGGTTTTACACATCGTTTCGTAATCCTGGGCTGCCAGGTTATTATAGATCGTGTCGATATCTAAATAATTGGGCACATAGTAATAATTGTAGACTACATCATTGCCGGTTGCTTCATACGTAATTGCAGAATAAACATTGGAATAGTTATTCAGAAGGTTGTTGAGAGCGGTCTGATACGCATCCTGAATGGATGGAAGAGTAAAATATTCTTCGATGGTACTGTAATCCTCAGTTCCCGCATTCGCGTTATCCGTACCGGAATTGCTGGAATCATCCGTGTAATCCGGAACCTCATCAATAGAATTTCCCATTGATGTTTGATCATTCATATTCACATTCTGACTGTTATTCAACTGACCGAAAGATGATGTTACAGATCCCTCATTGGAGGATTCCTCATCACCACATCCTGCCAATAACAGGGAAGCAGAAAGTACCAATGAAACCAATAATACGATTCTCTTTTTCAATGTTTCACCCCCTTTGTTTATGGATTTTCCCATGGCATTGTAACATACAAAATTGAAATTGTATACTCTTTTTTTTGCTGCCGGAAGCAGCTGCGGCTCTCTCACGGTACCGGTCCAGGGACGCTCTTCCCTCCTCCGGTGCTTTCTTCCGGGCTTTGGCTTTCTCCCTCTCAATTACCATCTGCAGAGGCTTTGTGGATTCCAGCCTGAGAAGTTTCTTATCGTATATGTCGATCCTGTTACCGGTTTTCGTTGCCTCTTCCTATCATTCCGTGCGGTTTCTGCAAGGGCATCGGAGAGAAGGGTTCGCGGATCCAGAGAGGTGTCCCGCTCGGACAATACTCTTGATTCAGTATCTACATGTTCTCCAT
>JAEDCX010000116.1 GCA_016293925.1 Lachnospiraceae bacterium
CCGTTAAGGTCAAAACAGAGTTCTCATAATTCATATTATTTTCGCAACTTTTATGTCAGGGATAGCATTACTTATTTTCTATAGCAGCCTGTGCTGCCGCAAGTCTTGCAATCGGAACCCTGTACGGGGAGCAGGATACATAATCCAGACCGATCTTGTTGCAGAACTCAACAGAGGAAGGATCGCCGCCGTGCTCGCCACAGATACCGCAGTGAAGCTTCGGCCGGACACCTTTTCCTTTTTCGATTGCAATCTCCATCAGCTGACCAACACCGGACTGGTCCAGTTTCGCAAACGGATCGTTCTCGAAAATCTTCGCTTTATAGTATGCTTCCAGGAATTTGCCTGCATCGTCACGGGAGAAGCCGTAGGTCATCTGCGTCAGGTCATTGGTACCGAAGCAGAAGAATTCAGCCTCTTTGGCGATCTCATCGGCAGTCAGCGCTGCACGGGGGATCTCGATCATGGTACCGATCTCGTATTTCAGATTCACACCGGAGGCAACAACTTCCTGTGCTGCAGTCTCCATCACAATGTGTTTCACATATGCGAATTCCTTCACGTCACCGGTCAGCGGAATCATGATCTCAGGAACAAGATTCCAGTCAATATGCTGTTTCTGAACCTTCACAGCTGCCCGGATTACAGCCCTGGTCTGCATTACCGCAATCTCAGGATAGGTTACTGTCAGACGACATCCGCGGTGCCCCATCATCGGGTTCATCTCCTTCAGTCCGGCGATGATGTTATTGATCTCCTGAACCGTCTTGCCCTTCACTCTGGCAAGTTTCTCAATATCTTCCTGCTCGGTGGGTACGAATTCATGCAACGGAGGATCCAGGAAACGAATGGTAACCGGATTTCCTTCCATCGCCTCGTACAGTTTCTCGAAGTCGCTCTGCTGCAGAGGCAGGATCTTCTCCAGTGCCGCTTCTCTCTCTTCCACCGTATCGGAACAGATCATCTCACGGAATGCATCGATTCTGTTTCCATCGAAGAACATATGCTCCGTACGGCACAGACCGATACCCTCGGCGCCAAGTTCACGTGCCTTCTTCGCATCCGCCGGCGTATCAGCATTCGTTCTGACTTTCAGAACTCTGTATTTATCGGCCCATTCCATGATTCGGCCAAACTCTCCCGCTATGGTAGCCTCTACTGTTCTGATCGCACCGTCGTAGATCACGCCGGTCGTACCGTCAAAAGAAATGATATCTCCCTCATGGTATTCTTTGCCGCCAAGTTTGAAGGTTTTGTTCTCTTCATCCATGATGATGTCGGAACATCCGGATACACAACAGGTACCCATACCACGGGCAACAACAGCCGCATGGGATGTCATACCGCCACGGGCAGTCAAGATACCCTGTGCGCACTTCATACCCTCAATATCCTCCGGAGAAGTCTCGAGACGTACCAGCACCACCTTCTCACCTCTCTGCGACCACTCCTTGGCATCATCTGCAGTGAACACGATCTTACCACAGGCAGCACCCGGTGCAGCACCCAATGCCTTGCCGATTACTCTGGCGGTGGCCAGTGCGTCCTGGTCAAACTGCGGATGCAGCAGTGTGTCTAAGTTTCTGGGATCGATCATGGAAACTGCTTTCTCTTCCGTGATCATTCCCTCATCTACAAGATCACAGGCAATCTTCAGTGCAGCCTGTGCAGTTCTCTTACCGTTTCTGGTCTGCAGCATGAAGAGTTTTCTGTCTTCGATTGTGAACTCCATATCCTGCATGTCACGATAATGGTCTTCCAGTTTGGCACAGATGTCCATGAACTGATCGTATACTTCCGGCATTACTTCCTTCAGCTGATCAATCTTCTGCGGCGTACGTACACCGGCAACAACGTCCTCACCCTGTGCATTCATCAGGAACTCACCCATGAGCTTCTTCTCACCTGTCGCAGGGTTTCTGGTAAATGCAACACCGGTACCGGAGGTCTCACCCATATTACCGAATGCCATCATCTGGACGTTAACAGCCGTACCCCAGGAATACGGGATATCGTTGTCTCTTCTGTAAACATTTGCACGAGGGTTGTCCCAGGAACGGAATACTGCCTTGATCGCCTCCATCAGCTGTACTTTGGGATCGCTGGGGAAATCAGCTCCGATCTTGGCTTTATATTCTGCCTTGAACTGGTTCGCAAGCTCCCGCAGATCATCCGCAGTCAGTTCAACGTCCTGCGTAACGCCCTTTTTCATCTTCATCTCGTCGATCAGTGCTTCAAAGTATTTCTTTCCAACCTCCATAACGACATCGGAGAACATCTGGATAAATCTTCTGTAACAGTCCCATGCCCAACGGGGATTGCCTGATTTGGCGGCCAGAACCTCCACAACCTCTTCGTTCAAGCCGAGATTCAGAATGGTATCCATCATACCCGGCATGGATGCCCGTGCTCCGCTTCGCACGGATACCAGCAACGGATTCTCTTTGTCACCGAATTTCTTGCCGGTTATCTCCTCCATCTTATCAATGTATTCCATGATCTGCGCCTGGATCTCCTCATTGATCACCCTGCCATCTTCATAGTACTGTGTACAGGCTTCCGTAGTAATGGTAAAACCCTGTGGAACAGGAAGACCCAGATTCGTCATCTCAGCCAGGTTTGCTCCTTTTCCGCCCAGCAGCTCACGCATACCTGCATTACCTTCTGTAAACAAATATACCCATTTTGCCATGATATATCCCCCTATGTGATATTCTTTCCCCCGGATGGGGTGTCATGGTAATATTTTAGCACAATTTCTCTCATAAAACTACCTATATTTTCGATTTTGAAAGAGTTGAAAATTTCAAAAGTTAATTCCACCGTCCGCTTATGCGGTGGAATTAACTCCTG
>JAEDCX010000059.1 GCA_016293925.1 Lachnospiraceae bacterium
TTTAAGGCGTGGTGGAATTTACCTCTGCACTGGAATTTAAAATTTCAAGTCAGCAATCGTATTCTACATTGCAGCATCTCATGAATACGTTTTGATGTTCTTTCAAAAAGATAAAATCATCTTCTCCAAAAGAAAGAATTCCATGTATTTCAGGATGATTGTGAAGAATATATGCTCCATCCAAATCAACATCAAACAAATCTACTGACTCATTTGAATCACTTATAAACTGAAATACGTTCCCATTCTTATCGACAACAACAGCTGTTTCATTTTCATTATTCCTGATCTGTTCGGAAAAATTATCAAATAGAGCATCAGCATCATTCACATCAATTTTTCCAAGTTCAACTTTTGTTGTTGTTCCATTTTTAGATTTAGAACCGACTCCTAATTTTATATGTTTTTCTGGTTTTTCAGAATCAATGCCAACAAATGTATCTTTCCACTCCGGGTATGTCATATTGGATGGAACCTCGTATGTCTTTCCGTCCTCATCCCTTGCCGCTCTCATTTCTCCCTCTGTGAACTCATCATCGAAGTATGGAACAGTGGTTGTCCGGCACCAACAATGGAAAGGTGGAGCGGTAACACCCGGCTCAAACTCTGATAGCGGCCTGTGTGTTCCGTCAAGTGCCTGGCATATCTCGGATGTCTTGTTATCAAGTACCGCCGTGATCTCATATTCCTCAACACCTAATTCCTTGTACATGTCGAGTTGTCCGGCACTGTGGAAGTATGCCGTTTCTGTCATTACAAGCCGACCCGCTTGCCCAGAGGACACGTTGAACCGTTCCTTGATAACTTTTATCGCCTGCTCCGGTGTCTGCCCTCTAATTGCAGCCTGCGTGATCTGCGTGTGCAATTCGGATACTAGTTGATTCTTCTGCTTCCATATCCGGGATGAAAAATTGCTTCCATCTGCCGCCCATGGCTTTGAGATCACCTTGTCGATCTTCCGCTTGTCAATCTGCATCAGATTCTTTCCGACACCTACACCCTTTTGTATCTCGTACCCGGTGCGGTAATATCCCTCTGTGTAGACATCACGCATAAACTGATCGAATGAATCCAACTCATTGCCATATAATTCTTCAATAGCCTGCTGTGTCTGTATCTTCATGGCTTCCAGACGGCTTATATGAACTCTTGCGGATGCGTTCTCTAACTGCTTCGCCCATTTGTCCGTATAATTCAATGTTCTGCCTTTTTCGATGTATTCTTCAACGGTCCATCTGAACTCTTCCAGTTCATTGCCGGATAGAAGTTTCTTCGCTTCCGCCATTGAGATTTCGTTGTTGACTGCAAGCCGTGTATACCATTTCAGAAGATCCTTTTCGATATCAGCAGCCGCTTTTCTGTACTGCTTTTCCAGTTCATGAAAATATGCAGCACCTTTATTCATTTGCGATTCTTCAAGGATTGCGAATCTCTTCTGCCAATAATCACGGTTTGCCATTATTATTCATCCCCTGTTGGTGCGTTACCATCTTTACCGGAGCCGAACATGTCCGAATTCTGCGTGAACGCATCTCCGTATACTTCCATGTTCTCTTCCTGCTCTTTCTTTACCTCTTCTAATTCCTTATCCACATCATCAATCCATGGAACCTGTTTGAGAAGTGTTCTCTGACTGATCTTCACACCGAGATTCGATAATGTTCCGAGAATCTCTGATTCATTGATCAACATATCTCTGTTGAATGTGAATTCAACCTCTTCCCCGGTGAAGTCTCCAAGTCCTTGTAATTGCAATGCAGTGTTGATGTACGGAAGCAGTTCTTCAAGAGCCGCCTGGTACTCCGTTTCCATCTCGTTTGTGTCGATATCTATCTCATTGTATACGGAGAGAATGTTCATCTGATTCGGTGTACCAGATTTCAGTAGTTTTCCATCGAATGAGCGGGCATTCTCAATCAATGCCATTTTGAGCAATTCAAGAATTGTATTGTAATTTTCCGCATTTACTTCGATCTGCAATGCATCCACACCGCCATCGTTACCATCCACACTGCGTACCTTTACTGCACCATATGTAGACAGATTCCGGCGGAACTCTCCGAGATTGGTTCCATCGTAGTTCTTGATAATCAGGATTGTGTTCCGGTTATCTTCAAGCATGTTATTGTGGAACATGGATATCATCTCATTGATTGCATCCTGTAGGCATTTCGTCCTTCTGATTACCGGTACTTCCTCATTGTTGTACTTGAACGCAATCAGAGGAACCTTGTCCCACTGGTATGCCTTGTTATCAACCATGAGATACGGAGAATACGCTCCCTGTACAATATCAGGAATCAATGCGTAATCATTCAGGACATAACGATATATTCCATCCGGTCTGTATACTTCTACTTTCATGACTTTGACTTCCGTTGTACCTTGGTACTCGATTGCATCATACACACGGATTGCAAAGTCCAATTCCTCATGCTCTTTGTCTTTCCATTCGGGGAGAATCTCGTATGCCGGGAATATCGACAGTTTGAGTTTCCCTTCAAGATCGAAGTATGGATACACCCACGCAATACCGCCATGCAGTGACTTCTTGCATACGTTTTTCATTTTCTTCATGAATTTCTTGTTCAGAACCTTATGAAGAGCATACGAGTATGACTTGTTATCTGTCTCAATGGCAATCGGTTTCCCCAGGAAATAATTCGTTTTCTTGTCGATTGCGATTGCGTACTGATTATCAATATCATGCTTATTCGGAAGGTTCTTGACTTCCTGCAATTCTCCATTCTCTCCGATTGCGGTTCTCTTGCTGTTCAGAATGTCATGGAAACCCTGATAGTACCTCTCACCTGTTACCTGCTCTTTCCACGCTTCTGATCCTCTCCACTTCCTGATCTCCGATTCTATGAACTGAACATCATTCATTGCGGATGCTGCGCCCTCTTTAATTATCTGATTGAATATTTCAGTCTGTGTCGGTCCGAATATCATCTTTGTATTCCTCATCTTTTCAAAAAATGAGGAAAAGGATGTCAGGAATCCCTTTCCCCAATAAAATGATCAGCATGTGCTTAATCCTAACCTACACACACGCTGACCGTTTTTAACATGTACTAATCGAATGAGAATGTATCCCCGGTAAGAAGATCAGCGACACCATATCTCAATGAATCCGGGCCATGAGAGAATTCATGTTCCGGCTTGTCTGTCGGCTTATCGAATTTGTCTTTTTCCCAACAGTAATTATTGATCTCTTTCCAGAACTCCGTACATTTGGGATGAACAATAATCTTGTAGTTCTGAATCTGCTGAATGCCGTGATTCACACTGTCTTTCCCTTTTCTGGATGGTTCTGATCTTAACCCGCATTCCCTTAATTCCTCAATGGATTTCGGCTCTGCGGAATCACATATGATTCTCTGACCGCCGTATCCCATCGATTTGATCTTCTCTGCAATCTTCTGGTTCGTTGTGCCGGTCTTATACCATTCATCGAATACATATATGATCTTCGCACGGTTATCTACCATTGAGCAGATGAATGCCGTGGGATCGGTAAAACCAAAATCCAAAGAAAAAGCCGATTTGATTCCTGGAATCTGTCTTATCTCCTGGACATCGAAATCAGCACACTCAATGTTCGTATATATCAATCCTTCTGCGATTCCCCATTCTCCGTCACCTTCAATGCGGAATCTTCTCGGATTGTTCTTTTTCATATCCTCGAATAACCGGATATCCGTCTCGTCCAACCACTCATTGCATCTGTATGTGGTTGTTTTTGCGAATATCATATCGCTTTTCGTGTCGAAGAATCTAGGCTTCAACCATGATTGCTCTGACCACGGATTGAACGTGAGCCGTACCTGCTTCCATAGTCCGTCAGGTACTTCACCACGGATTGACATATCCAATTTATCAAAATCGGATTCGGAAGTGATCTCGTATGCTTCCTCTATCCATACCCAACACAATACACCGTGCGGAACCGAAATGGATGTTACTTTCAGTCCATCATCCATTCCACGGAATAATATCTTCTGTCCCGTCGGCTTGTATGTGACTTCCAGGATTGATTTCGGGAAGTCCCACAGATGATGTACACCGAGCCTATATGCCGCCCATTCAAGATCAGAGAAACAACTATTCCTCAATGTGTTTTGGAAACGTCTCACGCAAAGCGCATTCGCCTGCGGGTACTTCATGATATTATATATCAACCACAATGCGGTTGTTTTCGACTTCTTCGATCCACGGGAACCCTTACATGCACAATATCTGTGCCTGCTGTTCCAGTAATCTTTATATCCCTTTCCGATTATCTCCGGGAGATATATCTTGTTGACTTCTTTATACTTCATAGGCAATACACCGCCTATTCTTCAAGATCATCTTCCCCGGCAAACATAACCGGAATGTTGACATCCATATCAACCTTTTCGGTGTATATTCCGTATCGTTTACCGAGAAGTTCCGCCGCCTTCAATCGGTCTTTCTCTGATGGCTCTTTCAATATTGTTCTTGCTTCACTGCATCCATCACCGGTTCCTTCAACCACAATTTCTGTGGATTTGCTCTTTCCCCGGATAACGGATGTCAGATACCGAAGGATTTCATTCTGATCTGCAATCAACTGTGATTCCTTCTCCGCCATCCGTTTTTCGATGTACTTTTTTATTGTAGTATTTTGTAGTAGTTTGGACGCATTTGTATTTGCATATTTTTTGGAATAACCGCTTTTTATTGCCGCCTGTGTTGCATTCAGGCTAACCAAATACTCATCACAGAATCTCTGCTGTTTTGCAGTAAGTTTCGCCATCCTGCAACACCACCTTTCTCAATACGTTATTTCCTCGAATCTTTCCGATAAAACTGCCCGCCGGCAAAAGGAGAAAATAAAGACCGGCAGGTATGAAAAAAAGGCACCGCCATAGTAGGCAGCACCTCTTTTTATTCTTTCATGCTTGTATTATAACACGCAAGTTTTCCGATTTGTCATATAACTTTTTATAATTTTCTATAAATTTCTATACCTTTTTTATATAAAGTTATAGAAAACTATAATTTATAATATTTTCTGCTATTTTCATTCTTCCTTGTATGGTTCTGGTAGTGGTTTCCAAGCAACGTAATTATTTGCACTTGACCACCAATCACCATCGATAAATCCTTCTAAGCCGTCATTTGTTTTCATTTTTTCAATCGTTATATTTCCATAAAAATCTTGTAATATGACTTTCTGATTTTCTTCAGGCAACCGCTCACTACAAGGAATCCAACCGCCATTGTATTCTTTTGCTACTTCCTTAACCAATCTTGAAGCCCTTTCTAAACCTCTATGAAAGAAATCATCATATTCAGCATCAATACTAGGACTTACTTCATCAACATATCTGCTAAAATCTGCATATGATAATTCCCTTTCTTCATCCAACCGCTCTAAAATCTTCTCAAATGCTTTATTCATTCTGATTCACGCTCCGTTCTTTCAATACAATAATCATAATTAAGGCATCCGTCACAAGTTTGTCTTTTACAACCTTCTTCTAAATAATCTGCACCATCTTCCATAAATTCTGCTTCACTCATTCTTTCCACCTGCCTTTAACTGTTCTGCATATTCATCAATATATCTGACAAATGCTTCTTTTGAAAATATTTGCGGTAGATAATCATAGTTCTCTTTTAATGTATTAGCAAAATCATCCAGAGCCTTGTTATATCCTGCGTGGTACACATCTTTCGGCAACACACCACTTTCAGATGGTATATCTTCCATACCCTGCTCATACCACTTCAATAACTCCAACCACTCTATAATCTGTTCACTTTCCTGTACACACTTATCGCAAGATATATTACAATGCGCCGGGCAAATTGCATCTGTGTTTGTTATCTCTTTATATTTTGCTATTGCTTCATCAATCGACATATCAATCACGCTCCTTTTTGCACTTATGCCCTAAACTTGGCTTATAGAACAATCCGCACTTTTCACATTTGCAAACTGTAGTCTGTTGCCCTATATGACTGCTGAACCAAGCCTTTGTTGCTCTGTCATATTTTACTGTCATTCTTCATCACCTTTTTCTTGATCCATGATGAAGTCCTGAACATCCAGAATCTCCACGTCATCAATATTGAATTTCTGTGTCATTGCATCAATGATCCTCTTTTTCGCTTCATCCTTTTCTAAAATCTCTGATTCATCCTTTACCGCCGAAATGCTTGTCAGCCTTACCGTTGCAATTCTTGTGATCTCCATAATATTTATCTCCTTTCCAACCCATACAGTTCTTCAACAGTGCAATCAAGCGCATTCGCTATCTTGATCAAATTGTATCCACTCGGAATGTTCCTTCCTCTCAACCAATAGCCTGCGCATGACATTGATACTTCGCAACGATCTGCAAATTCCTGCTGTTTCATGTTCTTTTCCTTTAATTTTTTTCTTATTGCTTCTGCCATGGTCATTTCATTCATTGTCGTTCTTCCTTTCATCCAATATGTCCTGGACATGCTTTAATGCCCTTCCATGTACGCTTGTCGCCCATGGATATGATTTCTTGTACATCTCCGCTACTTCTTCAAGCGATAGATAGCGGACAGTTCTCGGATTTTCGTCCGGGATAATAATTCCGATATAGACCTTATGCAGTACGTCATATTCTATCGGTTTGAGTTTCTCTATTGTGCTGATAACCTCTTTCTTCTTCCTGATCAGAGAATCGATGTACTGATCAATCTCCCGGCTTAATTCGTAATACCTCTCTGTTGCATCTGCCATTTTCTGTTGGCTTACAGAAGATTGAACCCGTTCTCCACCAATCTGTGATGTTGTGTTCGTTGCGATTGCAAACCACTGCTCTTTCTCAATGATCTTGTTCTGGATGATCTTGTCAATCTTCTCAATCTGTTGAAGGTATTGTTTTGCTCTCATTTGTATCCCCCCTTTTTTTACTTCATTTCCGCAGGCATCATTCTCATGAGTAATTTTTCGTATAATTCCTTGTATATGTCTCTTTCTGCAATGGTCCGATCAAGGGAATTTTTCAATTCCTCATCTACCGCAGGAACCTCAACAACCTTTTCCACCACTTTTTCAATTACTTCCGCCGGAGTTTCTTTTTCCGGAATGGAGCATCCGAGTGCTTCCAATACCTTTCTTTTCAGATCATCGATTTCATCTTTTTTCATCGATCTGATAAATGTGGTGAATCTGTCGTTGAATACATATTGCAGCATTCCGGGATGCGTGTACTTTATTCCGTTGCAATTTACCTCGCACGGGAAATATTCATTATCGCTTAACATGAGGACCGTTGATATGTCCTTGTGTACGGACAGGATAACGAACTCTCTCTCCTCTCCGCTCTTCATAACTGCCCTGAAAATATCACCTTCATATAATTCCATGTTCTTTTCCTCGCTTTTTATATAGTTTTTGATGGCCATGTACGCTGTTTCATCGTAATATCCTGATCCGTTCCTATTGATGCCATTCGTCATTACTGATTACCTCTCAACTGCTCCTGTAGGACCTTCGCTCTCTCCATAAGTTCATCACTCACCTTTTTCGGAGAATTGGCAAGGATTTCATTTTCTAATTCATCGAAATCATATGTATTCTGCCGAAAGTCGTTGAATCCAGGCTTCTTATTCATCCATGATGGAACAACCTCTTTTCTTCCTGACTGAACGCCGCAAGCGGTGACTTATTCTTCCTTCTGTCCATCTATCTTCTCACTCCCTTCTGCAGTTCCTTCAGAAACTCGATCAGATATGTCTCTGAATCCGTGCTGTGCACATACTGCTTGTCGAACGTTCCCTTGTAACCCTTGGCGTTTTTCTCAAGCAGATGGTAGTATGCCTGATCCTCTCTGTCATTCCTCCAGCTGGCCCGCCTTTGCGGATATTCGGCAACAACGAGTCTGCTTCCGTCTGCAAAGTCGTACTTGTAGTAATTCACGTCGATGTTCTCATCGCGATACCACATTCCCCAGTTCCTGTAATCCGCAAGCCACTGTTTCCTCTGCTCCTGGTTCTTCAGGACCGGGAGCTCCGGCTGTGGTTTTTCCGGTGCCCGCCCTATGGATTGCGACGTCGCAACCGTTTCATCCGCCTCTTCGCTCTCGAATTCCTCCAGTTCGCATAGCATGTTCGCAAGGGCTCCGACAATCAGTCTCCTCTCTTCCACGTATCCTTCCGGAAGAGGATCCACGGCATCCACCTTAATGCATTCCTCCAGGTCTCTCTTCTTTGCTTCCAGAACCCTTCTCAGGGCGCCTATGTCCGCCGGTTCGCTATCGACACGTTTCGCCGGCAGTTCCCTGAAGCTCCCATCGACGATCCCGGAAGAAGTATCCGCATCCCGGGAACCTGCCACCGGATTATCCTCTCTCAGTCTCCGCTTAACCTCCCTTGCCTGCTTCACGGTCATGTCGGGTCTGAATCCGGATTCCTGCTCCGGAGAAATACTCAGCATCTCGACGAGAAGTCCCTGTGAGAATTCCGCGTACTCACCGGATATCTCCATGCTCCTTCCGCCCCGGGAGAACCGCTTGTTGATTCCGATGAACCGGTTGGCCATCGAATAATCCATGTTCAGTTCTTCCCGCAGGTAGCTGTCATAGTCCCCATAACACGGCTCCCATAACCGCTCGTCCATGACCCGCCTCAGCATGTAGCCAAGCTGCACCGCATCTCTCGCGGACCGTCTCATCGTCCGCCTGATCTCGTGTGTCAGATCCTCAAGATTCATGCTATCAATCGCTGTCGTTATGCACTCCATTCGCCATCCTCCTCTATCAGCATTCCGTCCTCGTCGAACTTCGCGTATATGCTGTACTGCGATAGTATTCCGTGCGTAAGAATCGCTGAGAAACTATCATCCTTGCTTACGTCGTCCCAAAAACTATTAAGCATATCACACAGCCTCACCTGCTGTTCGATGCACCTGCTGGCAAGCTCCAGTGCCTCGATATAGTCCGGAATCTGCTCCTTGAAATCACAGTTCTCAATTCTGTCGTCTATTAGTTCCTTCGCCTCGCGTAAAAACATGACCTTCCCTCCTACCTGTATTTCTCAATTCTTGCCTTCAGGGCTTCCAGCAACGCTTCCTGGCAGTCGCCCTTCCTCCCCAGCGCATTCATGACATCCTCATCCACGGAACCGGATACCACAAGATGATGGATGAATACCTTCTCCTTCTGGCCCTGTCTGTGCAGTCTCGCGTTCGCCTGCTGGTATAACTCAAGTGACCAGTTCAGACCGAACCACACGACGTTATGCCCGCCGTCCTGCAGGTTCAGTCCATATGCCGCGCTTGCCGGGTGCGCCAGAAGGATATCCACCTTCCCTGCATTCCAGTCGGCAATGTCAGAACTCGTCAGAAGCTCTCCCACCCGCAGTTTCGTCCGGGATAATGCCTCCTTCAGTCGTTCAAGATCGTGCTGGAAGTTGTAGAATACAAGCGCATGTTCGCCGTTCAGTTCCTCGATCAGCTCCATGAAGGCCTCAATCTTGTTGTTATGTATCTCCTGAACCATCTTCCGATCAGGCTGCTCCGGATCCGGCACATAGACAGCCCCGTTCCCGATCTGCAGAAGCTTGTTGCTCAAGACCGCAGCGCTTCCTGCGTCCAGAACGCTGTCACCGAACTCAAGGATCCTCTGCTTCTCCATCTCGTCGTATGCCTTCTGCGCCCTGGCATCCAGTTTCACGTATCTTGTGTTATCGATCCGGTCCGGAAGTTCCAGATAGTCCTGTGCAGACAGGCTGATACAGATATCCTGAATCTGTCTCTGGATGATCTCCTCCGCTCCCGGAAGGGGCTCATAACTGAAGATCGTCGTTGCGTTCCGGGACGCAGCACAGAAGTATGTATTCCGGTATTCCGTGATGGTTCTTCCAAGCCTCTGTCCCTCGTCCAGAAGATACATCTGCGCCCACAGGTCCATGTACCCGTTGCTGGACGGTGTTCCCGTCAGCTCGTAGATCCGCCTGATGTGGCTGCGGATACTCTTCAGTGCCTTGAACCGCTTCGCCTGATGGCTCTTGAAGCTGCTGCTCTCATCAATCACAACCGTGTCGAACGGCCAGTCGTTCCGGAAGTAGTCCACAAGCCAGGGAACGTTCTCCCTGTTGATCACATACACATCTCCGGGAGTCGCAAGGGCCCTGATTCTCTTCTGCGGGCTCCCGAGTACCGGTATGACACGCAGAAGGTGAAGGTGGTCCCATTTCGCCTGTTCCCGTGTCCAGGTATCCTCCGCAACCTTCTTCGGGGCGATCACAAGACACCTGTTCGTTAAGAACCTGTTGTACTTCAGGTCATTGATCACCGTCATTGTGGTCACGGTCTTGCCGAGTCCCATCCCCAGGAACAGTGCAAGTGCAGGCTCCTGAATCATGCGGTGGATGCAGTATCTCTGATAGTTGTGTGGTATGAATCTCATATAAGCCCCGACGCCTCCAGTATCTCTCCCAGTAATCCGTCCGGGTCTGTCTGGCAGGACAGGAGAGCCAGGAACTCGTCAACCTTATCTCTCGTGTCCGCCCATCCGGCTGTGCATCCCAGATTCTTCAGTTGCCGGATCCTGTACTCCTGCTCCTTCCGTGGCCGCTCTCCCGGTCTCTTAAGTTCCAGGAACCCGACCTGTCCTCCCGGAAGGACAACGATCCTGTCCGGCACACCTGTGCACCCGGGTGACACGAACTTGAGCGCCACGCCTCCCTGTCTCCCTGCCTGTTCGGTCAGGTACTTCTCAATCTCTGTCTCTCTCATATCCTGCCTCCTGATTCTGCACCCGGCGGGTGCTGTTACATTCCCTCGCGCGCGTATACTTTGTGCGAATCAAGGGAATCAAGGGTAATCAAGGGTATATATGTACCCTTATTTCCCTTGTTTATTTATCTCATAGGTAAAAAATGTAACAATGTAACAATAGTCATTTTTGTCAGTGTTTATCGGGTTTTTTGGTGTTACATTCTCCTGTTACATTCTCAAAACTCTCTGAAAATGTAACAGCGGTGTTTTTGTTACATTCTCGACCGCTTTTTCGGATGTACAAGGACTATGTAACAGTTCTCTCGTATCCCCTCTGCATACCGTACTCACTTCCGAACCGCATCGGATTTTTCATCTTCTGCCACCCTTGCAGCCGGTCCAGGATGCCATTGATCTCCCTGGCGTCCGTTTTCTTCATGCGGCTGTGTCCCGTCTGCCTGAAGCATTCATTCCATATCTCAACGGCGCATATGTGGTCCCTCTGCATGAGGTCTTCCTCCGGAATACTCCTCTGGTTGAACCAGTTATCAAGCCACGCCCTGCGTTCTGCCACAGTCTTCCTGTACCAGTCCTTTGGGATCTTCTGGTTAAGGAATTCCTCGATCAGACCCTCATTGTAATTGCTTTCTCTGTGCTCCTCCTGCGACTTCTTAGCAAGGTTCTCGGCCCCGTCCGACATCTTAAGTGACTCGCCCCTCCGGTACAGTTCCACGGCTTCCGCCCAGATCAGGGGAACCTCCGCTTCCAGATCCCGGAACACGGACTTCGTGTGCGCATTCTTCCCAAGATCCACCGGCCAGAATCTTCTGCCGCCGGTATCGTCCTTCAGGAATTCTGACTCGTTCGTTGTCCCCACCAGAACACACCGCCTGGAATAGGTCCCTGTTCTGCGTCCGTATGCAGCCCTGTACGTGTCGTCGCACTTACTGATGAACTGCTTAACCGTATTCATCTCCGACTTCGACATGCCCGCAAGCTCCCCGCATTCCACAATCCAGAACCCCTGCAGAAGCTCCGCGGCATCCTTGCCCTCGAATGTATAGAGGGAGTCCGTATACCACCGCATCCCGAGCGTCCGGAAAAAGGTACTCTTACCGATCCCCTGCGGTCCCGCAAGGATCAGCATCTGGTCGAACTTCGTCCCCGGGTGATACAAACGCGCGATTGCGGCCACGAGGCATTTCCTGATCGCCTCACGGGTGTACGTGGAGTCTTCCGCTCCGAAATAGTCTGTCAGCAGCGTGTCCACTCTTGCGACGCCGTCCCACTGCAACGTGTCCAGGTAATCCTTCAGCAGATTCACCCGGTGGTTCAGTGCATATACGGAGAATCCGTCCATGATCTTGTCTTTCCCCGCGATTCCGTATGTCATCTCAAGGTAACCGCGGAGCCCCGCGTCGTCCTCGTCCTTCCAGATTCTGTGTGCGCCGCCAAACTCGAAGGACTCCCATGGCATCCTGTCGCACACCATCGGACGCTCGGAGAAGTCATCGTGATAGATCTTCCCCTTAAGCTGAGGGTCATTCTCCATGATCAGCTGCACGTTCGTTACCGTCGGTAACGGCATTCCTGTCTTCGGATTCGTTTTCAGGCGCGACATCCAGTTGAAGTCCTCCGCCGCAGTGTGAGGCTGCTCCCCGAAGCTCTGGACCGCTGTCTCGTATCGTTCCTGCATGAGAAGCTTGGAGACCGGTTCCAGGGATGCGGCGAATTCACACATCGCCTTATAGGACGGAAGGTTATTCACGGGAGTATCCGGATCCGCGGACTCATCCTCCTCACCGAACCGGTGAAGTCTTACCATATCGAAGGCGTTGCACAACCTGTCACAGCACGGATCCGTGGCGTGGTGGCTGTACAGGAACTTCCCGTCTTCATACAGCACTGCTCCGCCAACCGTGGAGCCCTCTGTGTACGTGAACCGGCCGTCACCGCAGCTCTCATAGGAGCCCGGAATAAAAAGCTCCATGGCGGTCACGATGTCGTAGGTTCTGCAGAACGCGCCCACCACCCCCGGCTTCGAAAGCGGATCGCCCTGCTTCTTTGCGGACCGGTCCCGGATCTTCGCGGCACCCGGAACCTCCGGCCATTCCTTGACGTCCTTCCAGTCCCGGTACAGCCCGAGGATCCCGTCCTTCGACAGGAACGGCTTATCTTCGTACACGAAGACGTATTCAGAGTCAGCAGAGCAGCTCGGCCAGTACATCAGACGGACACTCTGGAATGTCGTCGGGTCGAATATCTGCATCCCGATATAGGATGCCATCTTCCTGGCAATCGGCTCGTATTCATCCGCGCTGCACGGTACGTCCAGCGGGAATACGATCCGAAGCCTCGGTGCCGCCCCTTCATGCTTCCTGGTGCTGTACACCGCGTATGCGCACCCGAGTGCCGACACGGCACTGAGCACCCTTGATGTACCGCCCGGTTCAATGGAGTCCGCATCCAGTGTGATGAGGTATCTCTCTCCGGCGGTGTCACTCTTCCGCCTGTGTCCGTTAAGGATGCCTCCCACAAACCCGCCTACGTCCTTAATGGCGTCCTGCTTCGGTTTCGGCATGGATTTATATTCCGCGAACGTCTCCGGCGTTCTTACGGGCTGTGACAGTTTCTGCAGGAATGCGGACCAGGATGTGTCCTGCACAATCCACTGGGTTGATTTTCTGCTCGCCCCAGTAGCGATCTTAATCGGTTTGTCGTATATCATCATTGCGTGTGCCTCCGTGTTAGTCTTTCATGTAGTAGTGGCTTTCGAAGCCTGCAGCGTTCAGCGGAAGACCCTCTGCCCATGCGGGAAGGGTACACATCAGTCTGATTGCTTCCTCAAGATTCTTCCCGGATTCCTCCGGCACTTCCAGGATGACTTCGTCATGGACGTGGAAGTTGATCCGGTACCCCGCGTAGAACAGATTCATCATTGCATTGCACAGAAGATCCCTAGCAACCGCCTGCACGATGTTCTCCGTCAGCTTCCCCCCGTAGGTGGATATGAGTCTCCACTTCCCGGTCTTCTGATCCGTCCCGAAGAAGTGGATCGCCTCCCGCCCCAGATCATTCACCCGTATCTCCGGACGGTAATAGAATAGGTCTCTTCCGGACGGGAGCCTGATAAGCAGATAATCCTCATCCCTGTGGAAGGTAACCCCGCACGGCATCGTATTGGATACCCCAAGTTTCACTGCGGCAAGTGCGTACTGTTCGGCCTGCCTCCAGAAGTCGACGATCCTGGGACTGCTCTTCCGCCATCTGTTCACGATGTCCGGAAGCTCCTCTTCCGTCAGCCCCATGCCAAGGGCTCCCATGTTGATCAGTGCCCCGGCGCTCCCCTGGTACCCAAGTGCCAGCTCCGCAACCTTCCCCTTGCTCCGCAGGGCATATTCCGGATTGCCCTTCGCGATCCTCTCGACCGGAACCCCGAACATCGTGCTTGCAGACGCCTCGTAGATCTTCCCTGTGGTCCTGAATATATCAAGTCTCCACTGCTCTCCGGCAAGCCAGGCAAGAACCCGCGCCTCGATTGCGGAGAAGTCCGCAACGATGAACCGGTTACCCGGTCCCGGGATGAACGCCGTCCGTATGAGCTGCGACAGGGTGTCAGAGACACTGCCGTAGACGCACCGGATGGCTTCCGTCTGCGTTCTCTTCACCAGGTCTCTTGCGGTGTCCAGATTCTCGATATAGTTCCTCGGTAGATTCTGTACCTGCACGAGTCTCCCGGCAAATCTCCCCGTCCGGTTAGCACCGTAGAACTGCAGCAGCCCGCGGATCCTTCCGTCCGCACACAGGCAGCTTCTCATTGTCTCGTACTTCTTGACGGACGTCTTACCGAGTTCCCTCCTGATTCTCAGGGCCTCCTTCACAAGCTCCTTCCCGTCCTTGTCCGCAAGGATCTCGGAAACAGTAGCCTTGTTCAGGCTCTCGATCTCGATATCAGAATTCCTCTGGACCCATTCCTTAAGCTGTGAGACACTGTTGGGGTTATCCAGTCCGGTGATCTCCTTGGCCTTCTCCGTCAGTTCATCATTCACCCGGTCCATGATCGTAAGGGCGCCGTTGATGATGTCCGTATCAAGAGCAACTCCCGTCTGGTTGATCAGCTGGTCAAGCACCCAGTTCCTGTGCTCCGACTCCGGGAACGGATGAGATGCAAGCCTCTTGTCTATCTCCATCTCTGTCACAACATCCCTGCAGCAGTATTCCTTGAACAGATTCCACTTCTCCGGATCATGCGCCGGAAGGTTCCTTGTCCGTCCTCCATTGGTTCTGGACGGTGCACACGGCATGCAGAAATATCTGATCAGGCTCTTGCCGATGCCCATTTTCCGCTTGTCTTCTGTAAACCCCATCGCTTTCCCGACGGCATCCAGGGATGCAGGGAATCCGCAGTACAGGGAATGGACCATGGTACAGTGCCACTGACAGATCTGTGTGGCATAGAATTGGCTCAGGCAGTATATCTCAAAGGCCGCATTGTGGGCCGCTTTTTTTACGCTCGGATTGTTCAGGTCATCGATGACGGATTCCGGAATTCTCTCGCCGCAGGCGATATCCACAATCCGCACCGGTTCATAGTCATATGAATAAGCAAACAATAAAATCTCAAAGTCCGGGGACTGTACGTACCTGTACAGCCCGGACTTAATGGAGACACTGGAGAATGTCTCCAGGTCTATATGCAGGGTTCTCATATCCCCATCACTCCTCCGCCCACCATGGGTCTTCCTGTTATCGGGTCAATCTGTGCTGTCGGAGCCGGGTAAGGGCTCTGCGCGTAAGGGACAGCCTGTGGTGCGGCTGGTGCCACATACGCCGCGGCAGATGCCTGTGCGGGTGCATAAGCTGCAGGGGAAGCCGGTGTCTGCGGATATGCTGCGGGTGCCGCCGGTGTATGTGGATACGCCGCCTGCGGGTAGGAGAATCCTTCCGGCACAGCACCGTAAGAAGGTGCGCCGGAATAAGTATTCGATCCGCCGAAAGCCTCCTCCGCTGACACTCTTGCAGAGAGCGGTTCCCCGTCCTCAATCTTCTGTACTGCGTTCAGCCCGCAGCCAATACCCTTGTTGCCGTTGCTGTTATAGGCGAAGAAGTTGATGCTCGCCCTGATGTAGCATCCGGAATATACATCCGCCGGATTGATGATGTTCTGCATGTCAAGGCCAACAATGACTGGCTGCTGCTTCGCGGATGCAGTCAGTACCATGTGGCCGCGGCATTCCTCCCCGAAGGCTTCTCCGGACGGTCTGTAGCCGTCCCCGTCGTAGATCGGGAT
>JAEDCX010000060.1 GCA_016293925.1 Lachnospiraceae bacterium
AGGCAATGGTCTGCAACACCAGTATCCACCGGTTCAAATCCGGTCTGCGCCTCTAAGGAACTTAAGCGATTAGGTTCCTTTTTTCTTGCGCTTCTCGCAGAAATGAGCAATAATTAAGAAGATAATTTATACTTGATATTTTATCATGTAATTAAGAATGTATAGACGGATGTATTTTTCCGGCATACGAATCGGACAGTAGTAGTGTGTGAATATTTTATCAGGAGGAATCACAATGAATTTGGAAGCAGTAAAACAGGAGATTGTATCAGGGAAGACATCTCTTGGAATTGAGTTTGGATCCACGAGAATCAAAGCAGTTTTGATCGGTAGCGATCATTCACCCATTGCATCAGGGAGCCATGACTGGGAGAATCGTCTGGAGAATCATATCTGGACCTATTCCCTGGAGGATATTTGGGGCGGATTACAGGATTGTTACAGTAATCTTGTGAAGGATGTGGCAGACCGGTACGGTGTGACAATCCGGAAGATCGGTTCCATCGGATTCTCTGCCATGATGCATGGATATATGGCATTCAATGAGGCAGGAGAACTGCTGGTTCCTTTCCGTACCTGGAGAAATACCATGACAGAGGAAGCAAGTAATCGTTTGACGGAAGTATTTCGGTATCACATCCCACAGCGTTGGAGTATTGCCCATCTGTATCAGGCAGTTTTGAATAAGGAACCCCATGTACCTCAGGTTGCTCATTTCACAACACTTGCAGGATATGTGCATTGGAAGATGACAGGTCGTAAGGTTCTGGGTGTTGGCGAGGCATCCGGTATGTTCCCGATTGACCTTGCAACCAAGCAATTCAATACCCGTATGATCGGACAGTTCAATGAGCTGATTGCAGACAATCAATTCCCCTGGACGTTGGAGCAGATTCTCCCGGAGGTATTGTCAGCCGGTGAGGATGCAGGCGTTCTGACAGAAGAGGGTGCGAAGCTTCTGGATGTCAGCGGTAATCTGGAGGCAGGGATTCCGCTTTGTCCTCCCGAGGGTGATGCAGGCACCGGTATGACGGCGACCAATTCAGTTGCGGTTCGTACGGGTAATGTGTCCGCCGGTACCAGTGTATTTGCAATGGTTGTTCTGGAGCATGAATTGAGCCGGGTATATGATGCCATTGATCTGGTTACAACACCTACCGGTAATCTTGTTGGTATGGTTCATTGTAACAACTGTACCTCTGACCTGAATGCATGGGTTTCTCTTTTTGCAGAGTGTCTGGACAGTTTCGGTTGCAAGCCGGATATGAATGAAGTATACGGAACTCTGTATCGGAAAGCACTGGAGGGGGATGCAGATTGTGGAGGACTGCTGGCCTACAATTATTTCTCCGGAGAGCATATTACTGGATTTGAAGAGGGACGTCCGATGTTTGTCCGCAAACCGGACAGCAAGCTGAACCTCGCGAACTTCATGCGTGTGAACCTGTTTACAGCACTTGGCGCGTTGAAAACAGGTCTTGATATTATGATCAAAGAAGAAAATGTGAAGATCGACAGGATGTTGGGACACGGTGGTCTGTACAAGACCAAATCCGTTGGTCAGAAGATCACCGCCGCAGCAATGAATGCACCGGTATCCGTTATGGAGACTGCAGGGGAAGGTGGCGCCTGGGGTATCGCGCTTCTCGCTGCATACATGCTGAATAGAGAGAAGGGTGAGACGCTGGAAGCATATCTTGACAATAAGGTATTTGCGGGCATGTCCGGAACAAGTGAAGAGCCTAATCCGAAGGATGTGGCAGGCTTTGATGAGTTTATGAAAGTCTACAAGAGCGGCCTTGCGATCGAACGTGCTGCTGTAGAGTCGTTGCAGTAATCAATATGAACAGAAGCAATCGGATTCGGTGTTCAGTCACCGGAATGGGCGAAGAAGGAGTAAAAGAAAATGCTGGAAGAATTAAAGAAAAAAGTATATGAAGCAAATATGCTGCTTCCGAAACACGGGCTGGTTACTTTTACCTGGGGAAATGTCAGCCAGATCGACAGAGAAAGCGGTCTTTTCATCATTAAACCAAGCGGAGTACCTTATGAGAAACTCACACCGGAGGATATGGTGGTAATGGATCTGAACGGCAACAAAGTGGAAGGACGTTATAACCCTTCTTCCGATACGCCGACCCATCTGGAACTGTATAAAGCATTTCCGCAGATTGGTGGTATTGTACATACCCATTCTTCCTGGGCGACGAGCTGGGCACAGTCCGGCAGAAGTATTCCCTGCTACGGAACAACCCATGCGGATTACATTTACGGAGAGGTTCCGTGTCTGCGGGTGCTGACCAAGGAGGAGATTGATGATGCTTACGAGACCAATACAGGCCGTCTGATCATCGACGAATTCAACCGCAGAGGCATTGATGTCACTGCCGTTCCGGCGGTTTTGTGTAAGAATCACGGCCCGTTTGCATGGGGTAAGGATGCCAATGAGGCGGTTCACAACGCAGTGGTTCTGGAAGAGGTGGCGAAAATGGCAGCCAGAACCGAGATGATCAATCCGGATGTCAAGCCCGCTCCACAGGAACTGCAGGATAAGCATTATTACAGAAAACACGGTGCAAATGCATATTACGGACAGAAGGGTCTGTAGGCACCGATTCACAAACAAAAAGAAAGAGAACGGAGGGCGGCGGTTTGTATAGACCGCTGCCCCAATAAGTTATGGTGATCCTATGACACGTAGAAAAGTGCAGCATTCTATTTATGTGCTGATCTTGTTGCTATTTCCGCTCATCGGGTGCAATAAGGGCGTTTCCGTTTTGGACGACACCTGCAGTATCGCGAATTATATGAATATGGACAGTTTGTCCGATTTCTGGAAATATGGATATTATTACGCCCTGCTGC
This sequence comes from Lachnospiraceae bacterium, assembly GCA_016293925.1. GTDB lineage: Bacteria > Bacillota > Clostridia > Lachnospirales > Lachnospiraceae > RGIG4034. The sequence goes on from JAEDCX010000060.1 coordinate 2,866, forward strand.
TCGGCAGAGCGATCATGCATCTGCCCTTTGGCACCCATCTTGTGGCAATCAATATCTATAGTTCCCTGTTTGTGGGCATCACGGCGGTAACGGCATATCTGTTCTGCAGAAAACTGATGAAGGATTACTTTGCCTTTTTCGGTGTTTTTCTGGCACTGACCATGACCTGGTGTCCCAATGTGATTCTGTACAATTATATGACCTATTTCTTTTTCCTGCTGGGTGTAATATGCCTGTTTCTGGCTGTCCGGACGGAACAGAAGAAGTATTATGTGATTGCGGGAATCGTGCTGGCACAGAGTGTTTTCGTTCGTTTTCCGAATGTATTGGAGGCGGCGTTGATTCTGGCAGTCTGGTTTTACTATTTCATTGCGAAAAGAAAATTTCGGGATGCCCTGGAAGTTACGGGACTGTGTGTGACGGGGTATGTGATTGGTCTTGCGGTTGGATGCATTCTTATGATGATCTGCGGAGACTCTCCGCGAGATTACATGAATATGATCCGGGATGTTTTTACATTGTCCGAAAATGCCAGCGGTTATTCTCTGACGGATATGATCCGCGAGATCATGGGTGCTTATTGGCATCCCAGGTTCTTCCTGCTGGTGATGACAGGCGTTACGGCAGCATCCGGGTTTGCTTTTCTGATTGTGGGAAAACTGACCGCGGGCAAGGATCGGCTGCAGAAGAATCTGATGCTGGCAGGGAAGATCGTTTACGGTGCCGTGTGCCTCCTGATGTTCTACTGGTTTCACAGGAGAGGGTTGTTTTTCTTTGATTATAACAGCTATGGCTCGTTCAAAATCATTGCCGATATGATGCTGGTTATCCTGTGGTGTGTGGCAGTCTATACGGTGGTGAACGGAAAAGTGGCGAAGGAGATCAGGTTCTACGCGGCCATGATGGTGATTCAATTGCTGATCACTCCGCTTGGCAGCAATAACGGGACGTACCCGATTATCAATAATCTGTTTCTGCTGGCTCCCTTTCTTATCTTTGCCTGGATGGATTATGTTTCCGGTGCCGGCAGACTGTTTGGTGCACGCTGTGCACGTAAGCCGGCAGTAACTGTGATGTCGACAGTATTTCTGTTCGTGCTGCTCTGTCAGGCGTTGAATTTCCGGCTCACCTTCACATTTCAGGACGGCAATGACGGAGAAGTGCTGGATACGCAAGTACAGGGAATAGCGTGTCTGGAGGGGATGTATACCTCCAAGGGGCGTGCGGCGGAGCTGCAGGGACTGGCGGAATGCATCGATTCCGTGACGGAGGAGACGGATGAACTGATTGTGTACGGACAGGCTCCCGGTCTGTTCTATCTACTGGATCGCCGGCCGGCAACAGAAGCGCTGTGGCTTGATCTGGAGACAAACAGTTTACAGAGTCTGCATGAGGATCTGGAAGTGATCGGAACATATGAGAATGAGAGGATGCCCTACGTGATCCTGGGGAATGGATTGACCCTGGATAAAATGCTGGAAGCAGGAACTGATTCTGAGGACGGCAGGAAGCAGGATCTTCTGGGTGATTTCCTCACGGAAAAGGAATATGTTGTCATTTATCAGACCGGAACCTATGTGGTATACAGCTGCCGAAGGGAATGAAATAGGGAAAATCATGCCAACGGAAAAGCGTATGCGGAATGGAGATGGGATGAACGAAGCGATGGAGAAGCAGATTGCTCTTTTGAACCGGATGATTGCGGAGAGCGGACGGATTGTTTTTTTCGGTGGCGCGGGTGTGTCAACGGAGAGCGGAATACCGGATTTTCGAAGTGTGGACGGATTATATCACCAACAGTATGCGTATCCGCCGGAAACGATTCTGAGCCATAGCTTCTATATGAGAAAAACCGCGGAATTTTACCGGTTCTATCGGGATAAGATGCTGTGCCTGGACAAGCAGCCCAATGCAGCCCACAGGAAACTGGCGGAGCTGGAGCGGTGCGGCAGGCTGACAGCCGTGATTACACAGAATATCGACGGTCTGCATCAGGCAGCCGGGAGCAGGAATGTTCTGGAACTGCATGGAAGCGTGTTGCGGAATTATTGCAGGAAATGCGGCAGATTCTATTCGGCAGAATATGTGAAGGATCCGGGTAATTTCCCGGAACATGACGGAATCCCGACCTGTGAATGCGGGGGAAATATCAAACCGGATGTGGTTCTCTACGAGGAGGGTCTGGATCAGGATATTCTGAGAAAGTCCATACAGGTCATTTCCGAGGCAGATATGCTGATCATAGGAGGAACCTCCCTGGTGGTGTATCCTGCGGCGGGACTTGTGGATTACTATTCCGGCGATAAGCTGGTGCTGATCAACAGAGACGCCACGTCCCGGGACACGCAGGCAGATCTTTGCATCAAAGGAAATATCGGAGAAGTACTGGACCGGGTGATAGTGTAGTCTGCCTGTCCGGATAACATATGACAGAGAGGGTGAATCGGATGGACTATGAAGTGGGTAAAATTGTTCGGTTGAAAAAGCAGCATCCCTGCGGAAGCAGTGAATGGGAGATTCTGCGGGTGGGAGCAGATTTTCGTCTGAAATGCACAGGATGCGGACACCAGATTATGATTGCGCGGAAGCTGGTAGAGAAAAATACCAAAGAAATTAAGGAAAAGCCTTGAAAACGGGAAAATGCTGTGCTATAGTATTATTCCGTGATATATTATATCCTTGTTCCCGTAAAGACGGGGGCCAGAGACCAGAAGGAGGAAGAGCATGAGCAAATATGAATTAGCATTGGTTGTGAGTGCAAAAATCGAAGATGATGAAAGAGCTGCAGTAGTTGACAAAGCGAAAGACTACATCGAGAAACTCGGTGGTACGATTGTTAACGTTGATGACTGGGGCAAGAAGAGATTGGCTTATGATGTTCAGAAGATGAAAGAAGCCTTCTATTATTTTATCCAGTTCGATGCTGCAACAACAGTACCTGCAGAGCTTGAAGGCCGCGTACGTATTATGGATAATGTCGTAAGATATCTCATCGTAAAACGTGACGAGGAATAAAGTGAAGAAGGGGTAGAATACATGAACAAAGTTATACTTATGGGTCGTCTTACCAGAGATCCTGAAGTAAGATATTCTTCAGGAGACAATTCAACTGCCATCGCAAGGTATTCACTTGCCGTAGATCGCAGATTCAGCCGTAACAATGAAGAGAACAATACAGATTTCATCAACATTGTTGCATTTGGTAAGGCAGGAGAGTTTGCGGAGAAATATTTCCGCAAAGGAACCAAGGTACTTGTAACAGGTCGTATCCAGACCGGGTCTTACACCAACAAGGACGGTGTTAAGATCTACACAACAGATGTGGTTGCAGAGGACCAGGAGTTCGCTGAGAGTAAGAATAGTTCCGGTAATGACGGGGGTTTTGCCGGTAACCATCACACTCAGTCTGCACCATCCAACGGTGGTATGGACAACAATGGCTTCATGAATATTCCGGATGGAATTGATGAAGAGTTACCTTTTAACAATTTTTAGATAGGAGGCTATAACGATGGCTTATAATAAAGCAGCAGATAAGGCTGATGGCGGAATGAAGAAAAGACCTACAGGCTTACGCAGAAGAAAGAAGGTCTGTGTATTCTGTGGAAAAGACAATGAGATTGATTACAAGGATGTAGCAAAGTTAAAGAGATACGTATCTGAGCGCGGCAAGATTCTTCCCAGAAGAATCACAGGAAACTGTGCAAAGCATCAGAGAGCGCTTACAGTAGCAATCAAATGTGCACGTCATCTGGCACTTATGCCTTACGTACAGGACTAGTTCTGCATTTGGGACGAATTCCTGAATTTATCTGACTTATGAGACACACCTCAAGCGATTGAGGTGTGTTTTTTTGATTTCGGCAAGCGATTGTGAGCCCGATAGGACGTGGGTACCCGGCGAAAAAGAAAAGATGCTGTACTGTAATGGGGTATTGACAAGGCGGTCTACAAGGAGTAGACTAAACCTATAATCTACAACTTGTAGACCAATGCGGTCTGCCGGACATGCAATGTGGGAGAGCGTGGGCACGCGGCGCGGATACGGGACACAGACATGGCAGGGAAGAAGAGGGATCATCATGGCAGAGTATAAATTGGGTGAGATTGAGATGCGGTTTGCAGATATTATCTGGGAGAATGAGCCGATTGCCTCCGGGGAACTGACGAAATTGTGCGAGGCACAGCTTCGCTGGAAAAAATCAACGACCTATACCGTATTAAAACGGTTGTGTGAACGGGGCATTTTCCGAAATGAAGCAGGTGTGGTCACTTCTGTTCTGTCCAAAGAACAGTTTCGCATGAATCAGAGCAGGGAGTTTGTAGAGGAATCCTTTGCGGGATCCCTGCCGGCTTTTGTGGCAGCATTTGTATCACACAGTAAATTGTCCGAGGAGGAGATTACAGAGCTTCGCAGAATCATCGAGGAGAGTCGCTAGCAGGGGGAGAGAGTATGGAGAATGTATTCGTTCGAATCGTAGATATGGCAATTACCGCAGGCTGGCTGGTTCTCGTGGTTCTGTTGCTGCGGTTGTTTCTCAGAAGAACACCGAAATGGATAACCTGTCTGCTGTGGGGGATGGTAGCCTTTCGTCTGATCTGCCCGGTGCGCATGACGAGCTCTGTGAGTCTGGTACCGCAGGTGGGTTTTGCAAAAGGAAATGTGGCATCAAGGGATACGGAATCAACAGCACCGGTCGCTACAGCAGATATTCCGGGCGGGAACGGTTCATCTGTCATTCCTGCTATGGGGTCGGGGGAGAATGGGGACCGGTTCGCTGCCGATGGGACTATGAATCAACAGGTGACTGCGTCTGCGCCTTGGGACCGTGTGGAGACAGAAGTAGAGGAAGGTCGTCCGGAACAGCAGGAACATGGGAGCCGGAAAGAGTCCGATGGTGCGGCGTTGCAGAATGACAGGACGCAGAAACGGCAGTTGCTCTGGCAGATCGCCGGTGTGGTGTGGATAACTGGTGCTGTGTTGATGCTTGCTCTGGCAGTCGTAAGCTACATCCGGTTACGCTACAGACTGCGGGAGGCAGTACCGGTACAGGACGACATCTGGGTCTGTGATCATGTGGATTCGCCGTTCATTCTGGGCGTGATTCGTCCGCGCATTTATCTGCCCTCCGGCATGCCACAGGATGTGAACATAGACATGGTAATCGCCCATGAGCAGGCGCATCTGAAACGATTGGATCACCTCTGGAAGCCGTTAGGCTATCTTCTGCTTGGCATTTACTGGTTCCAACCGCTTCTGTGGGTGGCATTTCGTTTTTTCTGTACGGATATTGAGCTGGCGTGCGATGAGAGCGTGATCCGAACATTGTCCGGTGACGGCAAAAAAGAATATTGCTCCGCATTGCTTCATTGCAGTGTGCAAAGACGGACAATCTATTCCTGTCCGCTTGCTTTCGGAGAAGTGGGGGTTAAGGAACGTATGAAAAATATTTTTAGATATAAGAAACCGGAGTTCTGGGCATTGGTGGTTGCTCTCATAACCTGTGTAATTGTGGCAGTCTGTTTTCTGACGGATCGCAAATCCGGTAAAAAAGAAGTTACGCCGGGCGGAGTTGATATACAGGATACTGCAGACGGACAGGGAGAAGATACCGTGCCGGATGAAGCCCGGGAGGAACATACAGAGTCCACGGAAAAGAACGGGTATGTCGTGAATGCGGAGACAGGTCGATATGAACTGGGAGATCTGGATGGGGACGGCATCGGAGAATATATTCTTCTGACCGAATGGACGGAGGACAATGACGGTTCCTCCCTCTCTGTCTATTGGAACGACAGGTTGGTCTATTCCTATGATGATATTCTCCGGATCAGCGGTTTATATGAGGTACGATATATCGACCTTGACAGGGATGGAGCGGAAGAACTCTATTGTTCTTTTTTCCCGGTAGTGAATTCCATGCCGTTGATGGAGTATTTTGTGCTGGATTATGAGAATGGAACCTGGCGGATGCAGGAAATGTACCATGATGGGGATCTGTGCAATAATTCTTTCCCGATTACGGTGACGATGGGGCAGGAAGCGCCCATTGCACTGATCGGTTGTGAAGGCTATGAGGACACCATATCCTTTGACCTGAAGAAGCACATCGCGGACTTGTGCAGATCGGAATGCGGGATAAGCGGGACACTGACGGATATGTATGCTGGGATGGTATATCGGTACGCGCAGATGTTTGAGCAGAACTGGCAGGCTGGGCAGGCTTGCGGGGAACCTCTGGCTTGGGGCATCTGGGATATGCAGGTAAAGGAGTATGACGGACATCCCTGTCTTGTTGCTACGCAGGAAATTGCGGGAGAAGATGGTAAATATGACTGTTACGGTGAACTGGACCTCTATTTTGATTACGATGAGGAGGGGAAGATCCGCATTCTGAATCTGGAGTTTGCGGACGGATATGCGGGAACGACTATGGATGGGGAGCATGTTTTTACGGGAACCACTCCGTATGATGCGTATGCGTCTGTAGCAGAACTGTATTTCCGGGCCGGAGATCTGCAACAGAAACTCAGAGATATTGAGTATGTGGAGATTGCAACAGGGAATCTACCGATTCAGACGGAATATCTGATTGCCGTTCAGGATCCGGAGGCTACACCCATATTCCTGCTCTACGACCTGAATGAGGATGGAACGGATGAATTATTTATCGGGATTCGGTTTACATGGAACGAACCCATCGATTATATCATCTATGATGTATATACCTGGCAGGACGGTCGGGCCTACAGACTGATGGATCATATCGGCTATCGGAACGGAAGCTGCGAGATCAGTTCCGGCGGAGTGATCGTGGACCGTAGTTCCGGATCTGCCTGGGATTCCGGAACCATTATCTGGACGCTGCCGGAGAACGGAACTGCACTGGAGCGGCTAGATTCCTACAGCTCTGTAGGCGTAGATAAGAATGGCAGCAGAGTAACGGAATGGTATCATAGAGATCAGAAGATTACACAGCAGGGTTATATTGACGCAATGTCACAATATCCATATCTGTTGATTGGTACCTGGACGAACAATCAGGAGAATATTGACTGCCTCCGAAAGGGAATGATCTATGGAGGATCTCCCCGGCAAATCATCAAGAGGTAGCGATCGCGCAGCATAGCGGGCAGACGGATAAGGAATTACTACTGTGGTAATTCCTTTTTCATGGGATTATCACAAGATATGCCATTAGGAAGTCGTAAACTGTCAAGATAAAGGTATGGAATAATTTGTTCAAAAATGCTATACTATCAAGGTACGAAAAAGGAAAGGAACGAGTTATGGCCAGACCTGTTAAGATAAAAGGGAAATTGCGCTCTTGTATACAGTTACTCTTGATCATGGGGATCATTCTTGCTGTTGTCAATGTGGGAATGTATATCCTATCACCCATGGCAGGAATTGTAATCACGGTATTTGTACTGTTGTATTTCCTGCTGTTGGTGCTGATGCTGATACATAGCAGATCTTTGATCCTGAATGAGCTGATCAATTTTGCAACACAATACGGTCAGGTACAGAGACAATTGCTCCGGAATCTGGAATTGCCCTATGCTCTGTTGGATGATTCCGGGAAAGTAGTGTGGACCAATGAAGCATTTGAGCAGCTTGTGCACCGTGAAAAGGGATATAAGCGCTCTATTACGACTCTTTTTCCGGATATTACCCGGGAGAAATTACCGGTGGAAGTGAATGAAACGGAATTCGAGATGCACTATGAAGAGTATTCCTTCATGGTCAGAATGAAGAAGATTTCGTTGACCGATATGTTGAGAAACAGCGACGTGGTTCTGGAAAGGAGTCTGGAGAATTACCTGGTAGCCATGTATCTGTTTGATGAGACGGCTCTGAAAATTGCCCTGCAGGAAAATGATGACCAGAGTCTTGCGGTGGGTCTGATCTACCTGGATAACTATGAGGAGGCGCTGGAGAGCGTGGAGCAGGTCAGGCGATCTCTGCTGACAGCGTTGATTGAGCGTAAGATCAACAAATACATTGCTGCTTTTGACGGTATTGTCAAACCCATTGAGAAAGATAAATACATGGTGGTTCTCCGGAAGAAGTCGGTTACCGCCATTCAGGAGTTGAAATTTGACCTGCTGGAGGATGTGAAGAGGGTCAATATCGGTAACGAGATGGCCGTGACGCTGAGTATCGGTATCGGTCTGGATGGCCTGAGTTATTCACAGAATTATGAATTTGCCCGTACCGCCATCGATCTGGCACTGGCAAGAGGCGGTGATCAGTCCGTTGTCAAGACGCCGGATAAGGTTACCTATTACGGTGGTAAGAGCCAGCAGGTGGAGAAGAGTACCCGCGTGAAGGCCCGCGTGAAAGCTCACGCCCTGAAAGAGATTATCTCTTCCAAGGATAAGGTGTTTGTGATGGGACACCGTAATCCGGATGTGGACAGCTTCGGAGCGGCAGTGGGTATCAGAACAATTGCGAATTCACTGGGCAGGAAGACACATATTGTGCTGAATGATGTATCCTCTTCCCTGAAACCATTGGTGGATTCCATCCGGCAGCTTCCGGATTATGAAGAGGATTCCATTCTCACCAGTGAGGAAGCAATGCAGGTTGTGGGAAGCAATGCGGTTCTGGTAGTGGTAGACGTAAACAAACCAAGTATTACAGACTGCCCGGAATTATTGAAGCTGTGTAAGTCCATTGTTGTGCTGGATCATCACAGACAGGGCCTGGAAACAATTGAAAATGCTACGTTATCATATGTCGAGCCCTATGCATCCAGCTCCTGCGAGATGGTTGCAGAGGTGTTGCAGTATGTGGATGATGATGTGAAGATCAAAAACATTGAAGCGGATTGTCTGTATTCCGGAATGATGATTGACACGAATAATTTTATGAGTAAGACCGGCGTGCGTACCTTTGAAGCGGCAGCGTTCCTGCGTCGGAACGGGGCAGATGTGACCCGCGTGCGGAAGATGTTCCGTGAAAACGTGGACGACTACAAAGCCAAGGCAGAGGCTGTTCGCATTGCCGAGGTTTACAGGGATATGTATGCAATCTCCATCAGTCCGTCCCAGGGCGTGGAGAGTCCTACCGTCATTGCGGCACAGGCGGCCAACGAACTGCTGAATATTACAGGCATTAAGGCAAGCTTCGTACTGACAGATTATCAGGGTCAGATCTATATCAGTGCCAGATCCATTGATGAGGTCAATGTACAGATCATCATGGAGAGACTGGGAGGCGGCGGTCATATGAATATCGCCGGTGCCCAGATTCAGAACAGTACACTGGAATCTGCGCGACAGCTGCTCAAAGATACTTTGGATACTATGATAAAGGAAGGTGACATTTGATGAAGGTTATCTTATTACAGGACGTGAAGGCATTGGGAAAGAAGGATGCTATCGTTGAGGTAAACGATGGATACGCCAGAAATTATATTATTCCGAAGAAGTTGGGAATCGAAGCCAACGGTCAGAACATGAACAATCTGAAATTACAGAAGGCAAACGAAGAAAAGATTGCCAAAGAAGTATATGAGAAGGCACTGTCTCTGAAGGGTGAGGTTGAGAAGGGAGAAGTCGTTGTTGCCATCAAAGCCGGCGAGAACGGGAAAACCTTTGGCTCCGTTTCTTCCAAGGAGATCGCCAAGGCCGTCAGTGATCAGATGAATCTGGAGATTGACAAGAAGAAGATCCAGCTTCCGGATGCGATCAAGACATTCGGTGTTTATCAGGTGGATGTGAAGCTGCACCAGAAGGTTACAGCTGTTTTGAAGGTAAAAGTGCAGGAAGCATAGTCGGGAGTTAAGGGATGGCATCTAATGATGAAGCAGCTATAACACGAATCATGCCCCAGGATTCCAACGCGGAACAGGCCGTGGTCGGTGCGATGATCATGGACCGGGAAGCAATTGCGATCGCATCCGATATCATTACGGAAGATGATTTCTATGGGAAACAGTACGGAACCGTGTTTGCAGCATTAGTGGAATTGAATAATGACGGGAAACCGGTGGATGTGGTTACGCTTCAGGACAAATTGCGGGAGAAGGGCGTTTCGTCTACGATCAACTCAACGGAATTCATCATGAGTCTGGTCAATGCAGTGCCTACCTCTGCCAACGTAAAGCACTATGCAGATATTGTGGCGAAAAAAGCACTCCTGCGCAGAATGATTCGTGTGAACGAGGACATTGCGAATAAATGCTATGCGGATCAGGAAGCGGTCGAGGATATCCTTGTCGAGGCGGAGAAAAAAGTATACGATGTGGTACAGCAGAGAGCCACGGAGGATATAAAGCCAATCCGGGAATCCGTCATGGAGGTACTGGATGCGATTGGTGTTGCATCCAGAACAAAGGGCAATGTTACCGGACTGGAGACGGGATTCCTGGATCTGGATTACATGACAGCAGGATTGCACCCTGCGGAATTGATTCTGATCGCTGCAAGACCTGCCATGGGTAAAACTGCTTTTGTATTGAACATCGCGGAGCATATAGCGTTCCGGTTAAAGGAATGCGTTGCGATATTCAGCCTGGAGATGCCCCGTGAACAACTGATACAACGTCTGATTGCTCTGGAATCCAAGGTGGATTCCCAACACATTCGTACCGGTGAATTGTCGGAAGCGGAATGGGAGAAGGTAATTGAGAGTGCCAATACGATTGCAGAATCCAAATTGCTGCTGGATGACAGTTCGAATCTGACCATAGGGGATCTGCAGAGTAAGTGTCGTAAATACAAGATGGATCATGATCTGAAACTGATTATCATCGACTATTTACAGCTGATGAGCGGAAATGGAAAGAACAGCAACGACAGACAGCGTGAGATCACGGAGATCTCCCGATCCCTGAAAATCTTAGCCCGTGAACTGAATGTTCCGGTAATTGCATTGTCTCAGCTGTCACGAAAGGTAGAAGAGAGACCGGATCATCGGCCGATGTTGTCGGATCTGCGAGAATCCGGTGCCATCGAGCAGGATGCCGATATCGTCATGTTTATTTATCGTGATGATTATTACAATAAGGATTCGGACCGGAAGGGCATTGCTGATATTATCATTGCCAAGCAGAGAGGAGGTTCCATCGGTGACGTGAGTCTTGTCTGGATGGAACAATATACCAAGTTTGCCAATATGGAGCATCGCTCCAAGAATACCCGGGAATAGTTTATGGATGTACAAAAGAAGGACAAGCCGCACAGGCCTGTCCTTTTTGGTTGCCGGAAAAATCCGGTGAGCAGACCCATACATTCAGGGGCAACGAAAATCAGGAAACAGAGGGAGAGCATATGCAACAGACCAGGTATCAGATGAAAGAAGCCGCAGCCATAGTGGAAGTAGAGAATCATGTTCTGCGATATTGGGAAGATGAATTGGCGTTACAGATCCATCGCACGGAACAGGGACACCGATATTATACAGAGGAGGATATCACAACCTTTCAGTTCATTAAGGACATGAAGAAGCAAGGGTATCAGTTAAAAGCAATTCGGAAGATTCTGGAAGAAAAAAGAAAGGTCGCCGGGGATGCAGTGGACAATGTACAGGTTGATCTGCCGGAATCGGAGAACGTCGCGGGACGAACTGAAATTGATGTGATTGAAGGGGGCATCAACGAAGAGGGACACAGGGAGTTCGGAATCATTGCCAGATCTTCCAAGGAGGACAAGTTCGTAAAGCTGCAGCGGATGTTGAAGCAGTTGATCGCGGAAGCGGTGGAAGAGCATGATGAACATCTCTGTCAGGATTTCCGGGAATCCGTTATCAAAGAACTGGACAGTCAGTTCCGTATGCAGGAAGAGAATTATTTCAGGCACATTGACGGACTACTGCGGGAGCAGAATAATCAGGCGGGAAAAAGACACAAAAAAAGAAACGGCTGAAAAGAGCCGTTTCTTTTGAGATATCTCGTTGTTTCGTATTGTCTCTGTATTATTTCTGAGCAATAGAAGCTGTAGGACACTGTCCTGCGCAAGATCCGCAATCGATACATTTCTCAGCATCAATCTCGAATTTGCCATCACCCATGCTGATAGCACCAACCGGGCACTGTGCTTCACAAGCACCGCAAGCTACGCATGCATCACTAATCTCATATGCCATTTTGATATCCTCCTTTATTGGTAAAACATCTATACTAACCATAGTCATTGTATTACAAATCACATTTTATTACAAGAGCGAATTTTAGGAAAGCAGATCGTGAGGTTCTCCGTTTCTGCGGTCTTTGATTCCATTGAGAATAACCTGCTTCTTCTCCGGAATCTTATTCGGATCCATTGGCTCAACGCCCTTCAATTTGTAATCTATTCCCAGATTCTGGTATTTTACCTCACCCATGGTATGGTACGGAAGGACATCGAGAGCTTTCAGGTTGGAGAGACCACCGATGAAATAACCAAGCTGGTACAGATATTTGTCATCATCCGTTAAACCGGGAACAACTACATGACGGATCCACACATCCACATGCTTCTCGTCCAGATATTTGGCAAAGGCGAGAATGCCGTCATTTGGCTGACTGGTAAGCTCTTTGTGCTTCACGGGATCTATGTGTTTAATATCCAGCATAACAAGATCCGTTAGCGGCATCAGGATATCCAGCTTCTCTCGGAAAGCGGTGTTTTTCTCCGTATATGCGATACCGGAGGTATCGATACAGGTATGGATTCCCTGTTTCTTGCATTCTGTGAATAATTCAATCAGGAAATCAACCTGCATTAATGGTTCGCCACCGGTTACGGTGATTCCGCCGTTATGATAGAAGTCCTTATTCCGCTCATAACGTTCCATGATCTCGGAGACTTCCATCTGTGTTCCGCCGATCATGGCCCAGGTATCCGGATTATGACAATATGCACACCGCATCGGACATCCCTGGACGAAAACAACCAGTCTGACGCCCGGTCCGTCAACGGTACCAAAAGATTCTATGGAATGAATTCTGCCACTCATATATTTCAACCTCGTTTCATTACGATATTCTATAGATAGTATACTGATATTTGCATGAAATATCAATAAAGTATCTGATTTTGTACAATACCTGCTATCTGACCGCCGGGAAGTGCTTTCGCAGACACGCTGCGTTTTCTATTCGGATCGCCCGCCGATCAGCCCGGCATCCGCGCAAACTCGCCCCCGG
>JAEDCX010000117.1 GCA_016293925.1 Lachnospiraceae bacterium
AATGTATGACGCATCCGATGTTAATCGGGTGCGTTTTTCATTGTATGGGATTTGTGGTCAAAAGCCCTTGCACCGTATCGTACATGGCATGGTTTCTCTTTGCCGGAAATAAAGTCGTCCTTCTGTTCATTTGATTACGCTACACGGAAATGAAGTAAGCGAAAAAGAAAGAAGGGTGATCATGAACAGATTCAAAAGTATTTTGGTATCCCTGCATGGGAAAAGCAAAACAGAACTGCATTGGCTGTATAATACCAATGCAAATAATCCGGATGAGGAAGAAAAGATATTTTCATACAGGAGCATGAACTTCCGGTTCCGGGGAACCGGATTTCGGAATTCTGAAAAACTGCTCCTGTATGTAGAGATTCCGGATCGGTATTTCGAGGAAATTCGGTTCGATGACCCCGTTCCGGTGGAGAACTATTTGCTTCATTGCATCTTCCCGGCAATCCAAGAATTGAGAGAGGAATATCAAAACGATAAGAAGAATGCCAGGGAAAAAGCGTCCTTTTCGATCCAGAGACCGGACGGTTGTATGGAGAATAAGAGTGGCTGCAGATATGATCGGGAAAGACGATGTTTTGTGATGGGTATTCATTTTCACACACCATTGATCAATGCCATGTCGGTAAATGGGAAAGCAACTGTCCGCGCAGTGAGAGATCTTCTGGAATGTTTGGAACTTCAACTTGAGCAGATGGATACAGAGGAACTGCGGTTATGGATTGCAACCTATGAGAACCAGAAAAGAATCCGGAGATTCATGGAAGAGAACGGATTGAGTGCTTTCATTGCGGATGGCAGTATTTTACCGAGAGAGGGGGAATCACGAAGTCCTTTGGGGAGTGGAATTCCGTTTGTGTCGCCACCGGAATTGAGAACGGAGATCCCTTTAGCACCGGGGGAGGCAATCATTGGTATGGGAATCCGAAAGGGAATTACCGTTATTACGGGAGGAGGATATTCCGGCAAGTCCACGCTGCTGGACGCGATTGAGCAGGGGATCTATCAGCATATACCCGGGGACGGAAGGGAATATGTTCTGACTGACAGAGGGGCATTAAAGGTGGATGCAGAGGATGGAAGAATGGTGGAAAGCGTCGATCTGACGCCTTTTTTTCACAGACTGGGAGAGGAGACGACGATGGAGTGCTTCTGTACAGGACATGCCAGCGGAAGTGTTTCTCAGGCTGCCAATATTGTGGAGGCGGTTTGCGGAGGGGCAAAACTGTTGCTGATTGATGAGGACAAGAGTGCGACGAATTTTCTGATCCGAGATCAGAATATGAGAAGAATCGTACCAAACGAGCCCATCATCCCACTTACAGACCGGGTGGAAGAATTGTATGAAGCATGCGGTGTGTCAAGCATCCTGGTAATCGGTGGAACCAGTGCGTATCTGGCATATGCTGACACCGTCATATTGATGGATCAATATGTGCCGCGGATTATTACGGACCGGGTGCAGGAACTGTCCATCGGGAAGGTGAGGGAGGCAAGACCGGCAGCATGGATGCGGTCACGACGACTGAAAGCACCACAGACGAGCCAGCCGTTTTTGCTTTTCCGGTCTGTTGTGACGGAGAATGAGAAAAAGATTGTACTTGACGATTTCAGTGCAGACATTACGCATTTGACTGCTCTTTCTACGGCGGATCAATTCAATACCCTTTCGTGGATCATGGAAGCGGTTTTGACGGATCAGGAGGTTTCATCCGAAGAACTGATGGAGAAACTTATTGGAAAATTTGAGCATGCCTGGAGTGGAGGGGATTCAAAACGAAGCGGTTCCGTGCTGGCGGCGGGGCAACGTTTCTGCTCCGCGATCAGACCGTTAGACGCCTTTTGCTGCATCAACCGGATGCGGGGAGTTCATTTTGACCGGAAACAGCCGCATTCATTGGCTGAAAATGTTGAAGGTGCGACTGAAAATGCCGAAAGTGCGACTGAAAATGCGGAAAATGCCGAATGCACTTTTGCTTGAAACCCGGGAGAACGGTATGGTAAAATCAAACGGAGCGTAGGAGTGTTTTTGCGCATTTTGTTTTGCCGGTACGAATGGGTAGCGGGGAAGGGGGAAAGATGGAGAAAAGAATAGGTGCACAGCTTTACACAGTCAGGGATTACATGAAAACAATAGAAGAGTTTGATCAAACCTGCCGCCGAATACATGATATCGGATATCAGATTGTACAAATATCCGGAACCGATCTGAAAGCGGATGAGATGAAAACGATTCTGGATCAATATCATCTAGAGGTAGTGACGACACATCGGAGCTTTGAAGGATTCCTGGATGATTTGGACGAATTGATTGATTACAATCAGACATTGGGCTGCAAACTGTGCGGAATCGGTTCCATGCCATGGGGAATACGGGCAAATCCGCAAGCGGTGAATCAATTTGTGAGAGATGCGGACAGGGTATAGAAGGAACTGAAGCAGGCCGGAATGCTTTTTGGCTATCATCATCATTCCTTTGAATTTGCCAAGCTGGATGGGGTTCGAATCATGGACCGACTTGTCAATGAGACCGATCCGGAGGCTTTTTACTTTATTGTTGATACTTACTGGCTGCAGGTTGGCGGTGTGAATCCGGCTGATTTTATATCCGGTCTGGGGAAAAGAGCCATGGCGATCCATTTCAAGGATCTGAGCATCAACCCTGACAAGGATTTCGCACAGGAGATGGCAGAAGTAGGAGAAGGCAATCTGGATTGGGACGCCATTATTCCGGCCTGTCAGAAGGCCGGCACGAAGTGGGCTCTGGTGGAGCAGGATATCTGTAACAGGGATCCGTTCCAATCATT
>JAEDCX010000061.1 GCA_016293925.1 Lachnospiraceae bacterium
GGTATTATATGTGTAGGATATAACTGTAATGCATTACAGTTTTGGTCTGGGCGTAAGCTCTTTTGACCACCGCAGGCGGGAAGAATTTCCCGCCATTTTTACTATTATGCGAGTTTTGGAGGAGTGAATGAAAGAACTCAGTGTATTTATAGATGAATCAGGAGACTTTGGAGATATAACCGAACGACCTGCGTATTATTTGGTGACGCTTTTGTTTCATGACCAGAAGAATGCAATTTGTTGAATTTCATCACCAGTAGCCCAATTACATATGAGGTTGCCGTTGTAAATCGAAAGGAAGCACCGGATAAGATTTCGCTTTCCGGTAGATTAGGGCGTGAAATCTCAAACGTGATAGAAAAGAACAAAACGTTTTTTGATGGGTTTGACAAAATAATTGTATATTACGATAATGGTCAAATTGAACTCGGAGCAATTCTAAATACAGTATTTTCAATTCATTTTTCCAATGTTGAGTTTTTTTATAAATCACAGGAGTTGAAGAAAACCTTCTTTAAAACGGTTGATAAGAAACGTTTGAGAAAATGATGTCATCATCGTTTTCCCTTACCGACTTTGACAGCTGAGTGACAGTTGATGTTCACTTTTTCACATCCACCTCATAAAACGCGATTGGAGCATCTGCTCTGTCGCAAGTACCCCAACGGGGCATTTTTATTTTTTATGTATCGCATTTTGAATTCTTATGTTACAATAGTGCACAGATGGATTTTATGAACAATAGGAGAAAAAGACTTGGCTGAATTATTTGACAAAATCAGAGTAGCGCTTTTAGAAAACGAATTTGCTGAAAAGGTGAAATTTGTATTCTTTGAGAAGGATCGTTGGAAGTTCATTACGAAGGGTCTTCTGACTACGTTGGAGGTTACCTTTCTTGCTCTATTGGTTGGACTGCTGATCGGTATTGTGGTTGCGATTATTAGAACCTCCCACGACCAGTTAAAGGAGGAGAGCAAGAAAGGTGTTGGCGGTTTTTTCTTAAAACTTGCCAATATCATCTGTAAAATATATCTGACAGTGATTCGTGGTACTCCGGTATTGGTACAGTTACTTCTGATGTATTTCGTGATTCTGCTCCCGTTAGACAGTAAGATCATGGTTGCGGTTCTGACCTTCGGTATCAACTCCGGTGCCTATGTGGCTGAGATTTTCCGTTCCGGTATTATGTCTATTGATAAGGGACAGATGGAAGCGGGACGTTCTCTGGGTCTGAGTTATGTGACTACAATGGTGAAGGTTATTCTGCCGCAGGCTTTGAAAAATGTACTCCCTGCCCTTGTGAATGAGATTATTGCTCTTTTGAAAGAGACCTCCATCTGCGGCTTTATCGGCCTGAACGAGTTGACTCGCGGTGGCGATATTATCCGTGGTGCCACCTTCGAGGCATTTCTGCCGTTGATCATCGTGGCGGTGATTTATCTTGCGATTGTAATGCTCTTCACCTGGTTGATGGGCAAGATTGAGAGGAGGTTACGCGAGAGTGATATACGTTAATGATTTGCATAAATATTTTGGCAAGAATGAGGTATTGAAAGGGGTCAGCGAGCATATCGTTCCCGGTGAGAAAGTGGTTATCATCGGACCTTCCGGTTCCGGTAAGTCAACCTTCCTCCGTTGCATGAATCTGTTGGAGCATCCAACGAAGGGACAGGTCATCTTTGACGGAATCGATCTGACCGATAAGAAGACGGACATTAATGCAGTGCGCAGACAGATGGGAATGGTTTTCCAGCATTTTAATCTTTTCCCGCACTTGACAATCTTAGAGAATATCACCATGGCTCCCGTCAAATTGAAGATGATGACCAAGGAGCAGGCTACAGAAGAGGCTATGGAGCTTCTACGTATGGTGGGGCTTCCCGAGAAAGCGGATTCCTATCCGGGGCAGTTATCCGGCGGTCAGAAGCAGCGTATCGCAATCGTCCGTTCTCTTGCCATGAAGCCGAAGGTAATGCTCTTCGATGAGCCGACTTCTGCGCTGGATCCAGAGATGGTCGGTGAGGTTCTGGAGGTTATGAAGGGACTTGCCGATAAAGGAATGACTATGGCTGTGGTGACCCATGAGATGGGCTTTGCAAGGGAGGTTGCCGACAGGGTGCTCTTCATGTATGACGGAGTGATTGCGGAGAGCGGTACCCCCGACCAGATCTTCAACCACCCGCAGAATGAGAGAACCCGGCAGTTCCTGAAGGCGGTTCTGTAGTAGTTTGGAGACAAAATAGAAAAGTGCTTATCCATTCCGATCGGTGTCCGGTAAAACGGATGCAGATCCGGTAAGGGTAAGCACTTTATTTTTTTCACTATGGTTTCCCGGTATCGGCTCTGCGACGGGGTTTCTGCGGGATCTGGGCAAGTACCAGGGCACAGAAGATCAAGATGCAGCCGATGATCTCATAGACGGACAACTGTTGTCCCAGAATGAGCCATCCTGCCAACACAGAGACGGTGGATTCCAGACTCATAATGAGGCTGGCAACGGTAGGATTCAGGTTTTTCTGTCCTACAATCTGCAGGGTGTAGGCAACACCGCTGGACAGGGCACCGGCATACAGAATCGGCATCCACGCCTGAAGAATAGAGTGGATATCCGGTTTCTCGAAGAGAAACATACCGATGGCTGACAGTACGCCGCAGGTCAGGAACTGGATACAGGACAGTTGTACACCGCTCACCAGAGGAGAGAAGTGATCCACAGCCATAATCTGGAACGAAAACGCCACGGAACACAGAATCAGAAGAAGATCTCCCAGATTCACGGAAAGAGAACCGATCTGAAGGTAGGCGGGAGGAAGCGTTGTCTCCACATTGCCGCCCTCTGACAGAATACAGAGGAAATACATGCCGACCAGGGCAATCAAAACACCCATCCAGACAAAGGAGCCGACCTTTTTGTGCAGGAACAGACCCAGAACAGGCACAATGACAATATAGCATGCGGTAATGAAGCCGGACTTGCCGGTGGAAGTATACAGGATTCCGAATTGCTGCAGGTTCGTAGCGATGGCAAGAAGCGTACCGCAGACCACACCACCGACAATGAGAGTACGCCGGCGTTGTTGTTTCTCCTCCGGGTTCTCAGCCGCCTTCGTTTTGCCCCGGAACAGATAAATGACAGGGAGAAGAACCACGGATCCGATGAAGGATCTGGTGGCGCTGAAGGTCAGAGGTCCCACATATTCCATGCCAACACTCTGCGCAACAAATGCGACACCCCAGATAATGGCGGTCAGCAACAGCAACAGGGAACTGACAAGTTGTTTTCTGGTCATGACGATGCCCCGCTTACATCTCGCCGTTGCGATATTTCGCAAGGAGAGTCTGAATTCTTTCACTCGGATTCAGCAGATCGCTGATGGAGGTGTCGTGGTTCAGGGTATCGATCAGATATGCGATATATTTGCTCATATCGCAATTGATATACCACTCCCGTTCCAGTAATTCAGGAGACTGATAGATCAGATTCGTTGTAAGAACTCTGTCAATCAGACCATCGGAATATGCTTTATCAAATGCATCCAGACCATTGGTGAATAATCCGAAGGTAGAGCAGACGAAGATTCTCCTTGCCTTGCGCTGCTTCAGGGCTGCGGCAACCTCCAATACGCTCTCGCCGGAGGAGATCATGTCATCAATGATAATCATGTCCTTGCCTGCCACGTCGGCACCCAGGAATTCATGGGCAACGATAGGATTCCGTCCGTTCTCAATGCGGGTGTAGTCCCGGCGTTTGTAGAACATACCCATATCAAGCCCCAGAACATTGGCGATGTAGATTGCACGGCTCATTCCGCCCTCGTCGGGGGAGATGGCCATCATATGATCCGCATCGATCTCCAGATCCTTGACATTGCGGCACAAGCCCTTGATGAACTGGTATGCAGGCTGTACGGTTTCGAAGCCGTGAAGCGGAATTGCGTTCTGTACACGGGCATCGTGCGCATCAAAGGTAATGATATTGTCAACGCCCATTTTCACCAGCTCCTGCAGTGCAATCGCACAGTCCAGGGATTCCCGTGAGGTTCTCTTATGCTGCCGTCCTTCGTAGAGGAAGGGCATAATCACCGTAATTCTGCGGGCTTTGCCGCCGACAGCAGCGATGATACGCTTCAGATCCTGATAGTGATCATCCGGGGACATATGATTCAGATGTCCGGAAACGGTGTATGTCTGGCTGTAATTGGTCACATCTACGATAAGATAGAGGTCCGTTCCGCGAACGGTTTCCTGAATCATTCCTTTTGCCTCTCCGGTTCCGAAACGGGATACTTTGGCATTCAGCAGGTAAGAATCCCGCTGGTAGCCCGCAAAAGCAAGACTATCCTTGTGCTCGCTCTCACGCTCCGTTCTCCATTTCACAAGATAGGAATCAATTTTCTCGCACAGTTCACGACATCCGCGAAGAGGGATGATGCCGAGCGAACCTACGGGAATGGTCTCCAGGTTACGTTTTTCCTCACGTTTGGCAGTCATGGGGATCCTCACTTTCTGTTCAGCATTCTTTTTTTGTACATTCGGATATCCGGACCTGTGATCTTGCAGATCTCGAAATAACTGGTAATTCTGGAAAAAACACGATCGGAGTACCGCTCACGCAATTCTTCCAGAGACAGGTTGGAGGATATCACAGTTGCTTTTTTTCTTATGTGTCGTTCGTTCAGTATGGAAAACAGCTGGCTGGAGACGAAGGCATTGGTCAGCTCCGTACCCAGATCATCGATGATCAGGAGATCGCAATGATACAGGTCTTCCATTAGATGATTAAACTCCTCTTTCGCCTTAAAGTCAAATGATATTTTGGAGAGCGTCTCAAAAAGAGAGATGGAGGAGAAATAGAGTACCATATTACCTTTATCCAGAAGCTCTTTCGCAACGCATCCGGACAGGAAGGACTTGCCGGTACCTACCATTCCGTAAAAGAAAAGATTATGGTAATCCGAGTTGAAATTATTCACGAAATTGTGGCAGGTTTCCACCGCATTCCGGAAGCGCAGCAGATCATCTCCCTGGTAAAACGAATAAGACAGGGAGTCAAAATTCTCTGTCTGCACAAGGGATTTGATATTGGACTGTTCATAGAGAAGATCCGTGATTGCCTGCCGGAAACAGCGGCATTTCTGATTGTCCACATATCCGGTATCCTTGCAAATGGGACAGTCATAGATCGGTTCCAGATAATCCTCGGGGAAGCCGGCACGGATGAGGGCAAGATGCTTCTGCTCTTTCAGCTCCCGCATGCTGTCCCGAAGATGACAGAGAGCATCCGGATCGCCGCCGATCAGCTTCCGGCCCATGGATACGGAGAGGGAAGAAACCTGTTCGTCCAGTTCCCGGTATTCGGCAGAACGGGCATAGACTTCTGCCCTGCGGTCGCGAAGGATGCGGTGGTTCCGCATCTGCGTCTCCTGATACTTCTTATGGATGGAATCGTACTGCTGATTGGTGAGTGCCATGCCTGTTCTCCTAGTTGCTGAGCAATTCCCGCTCTAATTCAGTGAAATCATAGGTATTCTGTTGGAAGGAATTGAACTGATTTTTCGGCTTCCTGTTCGTTGTGCCTAAAGCTGTTCTGGAGGACTTGAAATTCTCCTCCGACCGGGTAATCTCTGCCAGGGTGTTCAGTCCCGATTCATGCCAGTTGTTCAGAATGCCATTGGTATATTCAAAACGATGCTTGTCTGTTGCAAGGCAGGCACGTTTGCAGGCTTCCAGAATAATATCCGGGGAGAAACCGAATTCGTTGGTCCATCTCCGGTAGAATTCCGCTTCGGCTGCAGAGGGAACTGCGGTGCGTCCCAGTGCGGTGCACACAGTCTGCAGGTTGTCGTCATAGCCGCGGACATATCTCTGAGCCATCTCGGTTGTACGAATATCGGCTTCTGCCCAGGTAATCGCAATCTTCTCGATATGTCGGAGATCGTTCCTGCCGTGTTCCACGCTGTACTGGATCAGATAATCAATCAGAGACGTATCGAAGCGAAGCTCCTCATGGATGTACATCAGGGAGCGGATATCCGTCTGGGTCAGCGGTTTAGCCAGATACTGTTCGGTAATGAAGAGCAGCTGCTGGATCTCCTCTCTCTGCTTGAAGGATTTCAATTCTGCAATGGTATAAGACGGCTTGGCCGGCACTACGGGAACCGGGATATGACGAATGTTCCCGGAGATGCTCTGGGCGGCAACCTCCCGGTGTGCATGGTTCTGCCTGCGCGGCGGTTCGGTCGCCGCGGTCTCAACAGAGGAAAGCGGGCCGTTATTCAGCTCACAGAAATGAATACCGGTCAGGGTATGGGCAGAATCATACTCCAGATGCATGACACCTGCCTTCTCCCAATAGCACAGTGCACGTACCACTTCCTTTTCTGTATGATTAAACTTGTCGGCAATATCCGTGATCCCAACCGGCTGTCCCGCACTGACCATGCGTACAAGATAGAGATATACCTTGAGCTGGGCATCGTTTGCGTCCTTCATGTAGTGATCAATGAAAGCATTGGAGATCATTGTATTGGAAGTTGTTTCACCGTGTATGTTAAGAAAACTCATGTTACCACCCGCCTGCATAAATTGGGCAGGACAAGCCTCCCCTCTGGCAAACTCGATTATAGCACGGACTTGGGGAAAAGGAAACCCTTAATTTTGCCGGAAAAGCCCTAAACAAGGGCATTTCAAGACTTTGTGGATAATGTGGATAATGTGAATTATCCGCTGTCCGAAAGGGGATCGGACGCGAAAAAGTGCTCATTTACAGGGGGAAAAAACCATTCTCCGGGAATGGAAAAAATCCACATTTCGGAGAACGGATTCCCGGTGTCCAAAACGTGGATAATGTGGATAACTTATTGGCCAAGCAGTTTTTCCCCCACTTTTACAATATCTCCGGCGCCCATAGTTATCAACAGGTCACCGCTGGAACAATTTTGTAAAATAAAATTTTCGATCTCGTCAAAAGTAGGAAAATAATCAGCCGGAGTCCCCAGAGAAGTGATCTTCTCAGCCAGCATGCGGCTGCTGACCCCAAGGGTGTCAGTCTCCCTTGCAGCGTAGATGTCAGCCAGTACAACATGGTCGGCCAGAGCCAGGGCCTCGGCGAATGCATCAAAGAAATTCCTGGTTCTGGTATAGGTATGGGGCTGGAAAATACACCACAATCTGTTGTGTCTGCAACGGAGCGCGGTATTCAATGCGGCCCGGATCTCCGTGGGATGGTGGGAATAGTCGTCAATGATCGTAACCCCGCCGATGGAACCTTTGTACTGGAACCGTCTGTCTGCATTGCAGAACCGGCTGAGGGAGTCGGCAATCCTGCCGGGTTCAATATGGAGCAGAGTAGCCAGCGCAGCGGCAGCTACCGCATTCTGTATGTTATGTTCTCCCGGAACGGACAGTGTTACCGGGAACGCCTGGTCTGGCGTATGGATCGTGAAGGATCCGCAACCGTTCTCTTGATACGTAATACCGGAAGCGTAGTACTGGCAGGTGTTCTGCAGACCGTAGGTAACCACACGGCATGCAAGGTCATCCGTCAGCTCCCGGAGATTGTCGATGTCCCCGTTGATGATCAGTGTACCGTCCTCCGGCAGCAGTTTGGCAAACCGGTGGAATGAATTCCGGATATCGTGAATATCCTTAAAAAAGTCCAGATGATCTTCTTCAATATTCAGGATCAGTGAGATTCTGGGATAGAAGCTTAAGAAACTGTTGGTGTATTCACAGGCTTCCGTCACAAAATATCCGCTTTTTCCGATGCGCATGTTCCCGTGGATTGCCTGCATAACACCGCCGATGGCAAGCGTAGGATCCAGTTCGGCGTCCAGCAGGATCTGGGAGATCATGGAAGTGGTTGTGGTCTTGCCGTGTGTTCCGCTGATGGCAATGGGCGTATCATAATTCCGCATGATCTGGCCCAGCAGTTCGGCGCGGGTCAGCATAGGAATCTTCCGGTCGGCTGCTGCCATGTACTCGGGGTTATCGGGATGGATAGCGGCTGTGTAGACAACCAGCTGCAGATCATCCGTAATATTGCATGCCCTTTGGCCGATGAAAATCTTGGCTCCCATTGTTTCAAGAGAGTCGGTCAGTGCAGATTTCCTGGAATCGGAACCCTGTACAGTAAAACCGGAATCCAACAGCAATTCAGCAAGACCACTCATGCTGATGCCGCCGATTCCGATAAAATGAACTTTGATAGGTTTGTGAAAGTCTATTTGATACACCTTTTTGTACCTCTGTCTTAATCTGGTAACTATATTATACTCTTTCCGCCCAAAAATATAAACAGGTTTTTGTTTCTCCCGTGTCCGGAAAAAGTACTTCGTGCATTTTGCGGATGATTTTTTGCCATAGAAATGCAATATTTATCAATGTGCATAAAAAAGAAAAATCAGAATCGCAAAATTTATCAATTATGAACATAAAAAAGTGGAAATAAAAGCCTGTTTTTCACGAAACTATTTCACATTTTCGCATAGTCATGTTATAATGTTCATACAATATAACGTTTTTGATAAGATCGTTTCATAATAGAGAAAAGTAACGAGAGGTGAGCGTATGATTAAGAAGGAAATGATAGCCATGCTTCTGGCAGGTGGTCAGGGAAGCCGTCTGGGTGTCCTGACAGCGAAGATGGCGAAACCGGCAGTATCCTTTGGCGGTAAATATCGTATTATTGATTTTCCGCTGAGCAACTGTATCAATTCAGGAGTTGATACAGTCGGAGTATTGACGCAGTACCAGCCGTTACGTCTGAATACCCATATCGGAATCGGTATTCCGTGGGATTTGGATCGTAACATTGGAGGTGTCACCGTTCTTCCGCCTTATGAGAAGAGCAGCAACAGTGAATGGTATACAGGTACAGCCAATGCTATTTACCAGAACATAGATTATATGGAAGGATTCAATCCGGAGTATGTGCTGATCCTGTCAGGAGACCATATCTATAAGATGGATTATGAGGTCATGCTGGATTTCCATAAGAAACACAATTCGGATGTGACCATCGCAGCAATGCCGGTTCCGATAGAAGAGGCGAAGCGATTCGGTATTGTCATTACTGACGACGATTACAGGATCACGGAGTTCGAGGAGAAACCGGAGCATCCTCACGGTAATCTGGCTTCCATGGGAATCTACATTTTCAACTGGAAAACATTGAAATCCGCACTGAAGGCCATGGCAGATCAGGAGAATCTGGACTTTGGCAAACATATCATTCCGTATTGCAGGGAGAACGGATCGAATCTCTATGCATATGAATACAACAGCTATTGGAAGGATGTCGGAACACTGCATTCCTATTGGGAAGCCAATATGGAACTGATTGACATCGTTCCGGAATTCAACCTGTATGAGGAGTACTGGAAGATCTACACCAAGAGTGATACACTTCCGCCTCAGTACATATCATCGGGCGGTATTGTGGAGCAATGTATCATCGGCGGTGCATCCAATATCTACGGCGAGATCTACCGATCCGTAATCGGCTGCGACGTGACCATCGGCAAGGGCAGTGTGGTTCGCAACTCCATCATTATGAACGGTGCGGTGATCGGGGAGAACTGTGTGCTGGAGAAGGCGATTGTTGCAGAGAACGCCAGAATCGGCGACGGCGTAAAACTTGGCGTCGGAGAGGCAGTTCCGAATGAAACGGATCCGAAGATCTATACGGACGGGCTTGTTACCGTCGGAGAGAAAACCGTTATTCCGAATGGCGTTACCGTTGGTAAGAACAGTGTTGTATTCGGCTTGACCGTTGCCGAAGATTATCCGAACGGTAACCTGGGAAGCGGAAAATCTTTGATTAAGGCAGGTGAAGACGAATGAGAGCGATAGGAATTATTCTTGCAGGCGGCAATAATCACAGAATGAAGGAATTGTCCCAGAAAAGAGCAATCTCCGCCATGCCCATTGCCGGCTGCTACAGAAGTATTGATTTTGCATTGAGCAATATGTCCAATTCCCATATTAACAATGTTGCTGTATTTACCCAGTACAATGCGAGGAGTCTCAGCGAGCATCTGAGTTCTTCCAAGTGGTGGGATTTCGGGCGGAAACAGGGCGGTTTGTCCGTTTTCACACCTACCGTGACCGCGGATAACAGCAACTGGTATCGGGGAACTGCGGATGCGATTTACCAGAATCTGGATTATCTGCGCAACAGCCATGAGCCGTATGTTGTGATTACATCCGGTGACTGTGTGTACAAGATGGATTACAACAAGATCCTGGAGTACCATATTGATAAGAAAGCAGATATCACGGTGGTGTGCAAGGATATCGAGGCAGGCAACGATGTCTCCCGGTACGGCACGGTGAAGATGAATGAGGAGTGCAGAATTCTGGAGTTTGAGGAGAAGCCGATTATGGCCAAATCCAACACCATTTCCTGCGGCGTTTATGTGATCCGCCGTCGCCAGCTGATCGAACTGATAGAGAAGAGCGCAGAGGAGGATCGGTACGATTTCGTCCGTGACATTCTGATCCGTTACAAGGATCTGAAATACATCTATGGGTATAAGATCAAAGAATACTGGAGGAATATCGCTTCCGTAGAGGACTATTTCGGAACCAATATGGATTTCCTGAATCCCACCATTCGTGATTATTTCTTCAAACAATATCCGGACATTTATTCCAAGGTGGATGATCTTCCGCCTGCGAAATACAATGTCGGCGCCCATATTAAGAATAGTATCATCGCCAGCGGAACCATTGTAAATGGTACGGTTGAGGATTCCGTAATCTTCAAAAAAGCATATATTGGCAATAACTGCTACATCAAGAACTCCATCATTCTGAATGATGTCTATATCGGGGACAACACTCATATTGAGAACTGTATTGTAGAGAGCCATGACACAATCCGTGCCAATTCCTACTACAAGGGCGAGAATGGCATTAAGATCGTGATTGAGAAGAGCGACAGATACGTGCTGTAGGCAATGAATGATTGAGACTGAATATTGCAGGTATGATGCAGGATTCCGTACAAAATGCGGAGTCCTGTTTCTTTTTATGGCAATCTGTGGTATGCTGATAGAGATGCCGGTCATGGAAAGACCTGCAGGGAAAGGTAGCAGAGTATGTACATGATTGCGGGCCTGGGGAATCCGGGCAGAGAATATCAGAATACCCGTCACAATATCGGTTTTGATGTGATTGACCGGATTGCGGATGCATATCATATAGAGATGAGTGACAAGAAACACAAAGCAATCTCCGGAAGGGGAGTGATCGACGGAACGAAGGTCATTCTGGTGAAACCACAGACATATATGAACCTCAGCGGGGAGAGCATTCGGCAGATTGCGGATTATTATGATGTGGATACCACAGAAGAATTGATCGTTATTCATGACGATATCAGTCTGGATGTGGGACAGATCCGGATTCGTACCAAAGGAAGTGCCGGCGGTCATAACGGACTGAAGAATATTATTCTGAATCTGGGGCATGACCGGTTTGCCAGAATCAAGGTCGGAGTCGGGGAGAAGCCGAAGGGATATGATCTGGCAGACTACGTACTGGGGCATTTTACCACAGAGGAGCGCAAGGTTCTGGAGACGAGCGGGGAGCATGCGGTTGAAGCGGTACGAATGGTATTGGCAGGAGATCCGGAGGGTGCGATGAATCGGTTCAACACCAAGGTGTCCGGAAGATAGGTGATATAGTGAAGGTTTTGCGAAATCCCCTGAAGGAGCTGGGGAGCTATGATGAGATACGCTCTGCCATGAAAAAGCACCAAAGTGTGTTGCTGACCGGGTGTATCGATGCGCAGAAATTGCATATTGTGGATGGAATGTGCGATGATTACGAGCAACGTGTCATCGCTGTTTATAGTGAACAAAAAGCAAGGGAACTCTATGAAGATGTTCTTTTCTATGACAAGACGGCGGTATATTATCCTACGAAGGATCTGATGTTCTACCAGGCGGATATCCGTGGCAGGCGCCTGATAACGGAGCGGCTGCGGGCCGTACGTACCATTCTGGAAGGCGGCCCCTGTACGATAGTAACTACCTTTGATGCATTGATGTCCAGACAGGTGCCGCTCAGGGAGTATAGAAATCACATGCTTCGTGTGGACAAGGGTGCCATGCTGGAACAGGGTACTCTGGCGAGAAGGTTGGTTGCGCTGGGATATGAGAAGCAGTATCAGGTAGATACACCGGGGCAGTTCAGTATCCGCGGTGACATTATCGATATCTTTGATCTGACGGAAGAGAATCCTTACCGAATCGAACTGTGGGGAGATGAGGTGGAATCGATCAGAAGCTTCGATGTGGAGAGCCAGCGTTCCATTGAAGAACTGGGAAGGGTGATTATTTTCCCGGCGTGCGAGATGATTCTGGATGATGACCGGCTGAATGACGGTATGGATCGGATTGCGGAGGATGCGAAACGGGTGGAGGAGTCTCTGCGCGCCGCGTTTCAGACGGAAGAGGCGCATCGGATCAAACTGCAGGCAGATTCTCTCAGGGAGCAGGTCTATGAGTTTCATTCCATGGCGAATCTGGACAGTTACATGGAGTATTTCTATCCGGCAGCAGGCACGTTTCTGGAATTGTTTGACCCGACGAAGCTGTGTGTTGTATTGGAAGAACCGATGCGGCTCAAAGAGCATGCGGAGGCAGTGGAAACAGAGTTCCGGGAGAGCATGATTCATAGGGCGGAGAAGGGCTACCTCCTTCCCGGACAGATGCATGTGCTCCGGTCGGTGGAGGAAACCATGGCGGAATTGGAGCAGTATCATCTGCTGGGGATATCCACCATGGATTGCCGCAATTTCCCGATCCGGTTTGATTACAGGACGGATGTGACTGTTTCCTCCGTAGCACCGTACAACAACAGCTTTGAAACCCTGGTCAAGGATCTTTTGCGATATCGGAAGCAGGGGTATCGCGTTCTTCTGATGTCCGGTTCCCGGACAAGGGCGAAACGGCTGGCAGAGGATCTGATGGACCAGGACATTCTTGCATTTTACAGTGAGGATGGAGACAGGGAATTGCAGCCCGGTGAGATAATGACCTTCTATGGGCACATGTCCAGGGGCTTTGAGTATCCCATGATCCGGTTTGTGGTCATTACGGAAACAGATATTTTCGGCGCCAAGAAAAAGAAACCCCGCAGGAGGAGATTTACCGAGGGTACCAAGATCAGCAGATTCGATGACCTGAAGGTGGGAGATTATGTGGTGCATGAGACATACGGTCTTGGCATCTATCAGGGGATCGAGAAGGTGGAGAAGGAGCGGATTGTCCGGGATTATATGAAGATCGTGTACCGGGACGGCGGGATTCTGTATGTTCCGGCTACCGGTCTGGATGTGATTCAGAAATACGCTTCCGCAGACACCGCCAAGGTTCCGAAACTGAACAAGCTGGGCACCCAGGAGTGGACGAAAACCAAGACAAGAGTACGTACGGCGGTCAGCGAAGTGGCCAAGGATCTGGTGGAGCTCTATGCGAAACGCCAGCAACAGCAGGGGTTTGTATTCTCCAAGGATAACCTGTGGCAGCGGGAATTCGAAGAATTATTTCCCTTTGAAGAAACCCAGGATCAGCTGATGGCAATCGAGGCCACCAAGTCAGACATGGAGAGTCCGAAGATTATGGACCGGCTGATCTGCGGGGATGTGGGTTATGGTAAGACGGAGATTGCGATCCGTGCGGCGTTTAAGGCGGTACAGGATGGCAAGCAGGTTGCCTTTCTGGTGCCGACCACGATTCTGGCCCAGCAGCATTACAACACCTTTACCCAGCGCATGAAGAACTATCCGATTACCATAGACCTGCTGTGCAGATTTCGTTCCGCTGCGGAGCAGAAGAAAACCGTAGAGCGCATGAAGAAGGGCGAGGCAGATATTGTGATCGGTACGCACCGGATGCTGTCTGCGGATGTGGGATTCAAGGATCTGGGATTGCTGATCATCGACGAGGAGCAGCGTTTCGGTGTCAGTCATAAGGAAAAGATCAAGAAGCTGCGGGAGAATGTGGACGTGCTGACACTGACCGCGACTCCGATTCCGCGAACACTGCATATGAGTCTGGCGGGTATTCGTGATATGAGTGTGCTGGAGGAGGCTCCGGAGGATCGTCTGCCGATTCAGACCTATGTGATGGAATACAATGAAGAGATGGTACGGGAGGCCATAGAACGGGAACTGTCCCGGAATGGCCAGGTCTATTATGTGTACAACAGAGTGTCCGGTATTGCCGATATGACAGCACGGATTCAGATGATGATTCCGGATGCTGTGGTTTGCTATGCCCACGGGCAGATGAAAGAGACGGAGCTGGAACAGATCATGTACGAATTCATCAACGGGGAGATTGATGTTCTGGTGGCCACCACGATTATCGAGACCGGATTGGACATCTCCAATGTAAACACAATTATTATTCATGATTCGGACAATATGGGTCTGTCACAATTGTATCAGTTAAGGGGACGGGTAGGGCGGTCTGCCAGAACCTCCTATGCCTTTCTCATGTACAAACGGGATAAGATTCTGCGGGAGGTGGCAGAGAAGCGATTACAGGCCATTCGGGAATTCACAGAGCTTGGAAGCGGATTCAAGATTGCCATGCGGGATCTGGAGATTCGGGGAGCAGGCAATATTCTGGGTACGACTCAGCATGGTCACATGGAAGCTGTCGGCTATGATCTGTACTGCAAGATGCTGAACGAGGCAGTGAAGAATCTGCGGGGCATCGAGACCCGGGAAGACTATCCTACGCTGGTGGATATTGATGTGAACGCATATATTCCACCGGATTACATTATGAATGAAGTACAGAAGCTGGAGATCTACAAGCGGATTGCGGGAGTTGAGACACAGGCGGAATGTGATGACATGACGGAGGAACTTCTGGACCGGTTTGGGGAAGTACCCCGGTCTGCGGCGAATCTGATGCGGATTTCACTGCTGCGCGTGGAAGCCCACAGGCTCTACATTACCGAGTTGAAGGGCAGAAACGAGCATATTGTGGTGCAGATGTATCCTACGGCTCCTGTTCTGGTGGAGAAGATTCCGGAATTCCTGCATAGGTACGGAAACCGGATAACGATGAATACCAAGGGCGCTCCGCAATTCATTCTGCGTTATGACAAAGCCGGCATTGTGGAAAAGGACGAGGAAATACTGATGTCCACGATTCGGGAATTACTTGACACAATGAAGATATTATACGAAGATTAGGATAGCAGGTTTTTCTTTTACGAGGAATTGTGTGAGAGGACATAGAAGTATCATGAGACACATACAGAATAAGAAATGTAAGCGTTACAATCATCATACCGAGTACAGTCGGTGGGGCTGCAGAGGGCTTGTGTTTCTGCTGATGCTGGTTCTGACTGTGACTACGGGAATAACCGGATGCGGAGGAAAGACAGCCGGGAGTACGGAGAACACGGACGGTTCTGCCGCAGGGATAGGGCAGGAGACGGAAGTGACTGATAAGAAAGAGGATCAGGGCGCAGAAGATACGAAGACGGAACCGGGAAGCAACAATCCGGATGCGGA